>JBFIUJ010000027.1:0-13908 GCA_041607595.1 Gemmatimonadales bacterium
CCCTCCGCGGTGCGGGTGGTCTCGGCATTGGCGATGTTGGCCGAGATGACCTCGACGAACTTCTGCTGCCGGGACATCCCTTCCGCGCTGACCCCGAGCGGCCCCAGCAGGCTCCGCACCGGACGCGGGAAGATCGGGAACGACGGGATGATCCTAGCCACGGTCGCGGATCGCGGTGCGGAGGTCGGCGTACGCCTTCTGCAGGAGCTTCGCCGTCGCCTCGTAGCGCAGCTGAGTGTCGGCCAGCGACGCCATGTCCCGCTGGAGGTCCTCCTCGCTCACCGCCTGGGCCGCCGCCTGGCCGTTCAGGGCGTCGGCGAAGTCGCTGTTCGCGCTCGCCTGGAGCGCGTTGGCCACCCGGCCGGCGATTCCCCGGTGCGTGGCGCTCGTCTCCTCGAGGCCACCCCGTAGGCGGAACGTCAGAGTCTCGTTGCCGAACAAGCCGCGGATCATGGTCACGCTCCCGGTCATGCTGGTTCGGCCGTCGCAAAGGCAAGCGCCGTACCGAAGCGGGGCGGCTCCGGTGATCGAGGGTGTAGCGACTTGTCGTGGAAAGAGTTACGAGGTTCGAACCGGAGCCCGGGTGGACCGGGAGGCACCGTCCGAGCCGGAAGGAACTGCCGGGACTCGGGCGATCATTGCCGTCGGGTCAGGCCTGCTGGGGGGCCTTGGGGGCGTTGAGCTTGTTGCGGAGCGTGCGCTCGCTGATGCCGAGCAGCTTCGCCGCCTTGGTCCGGTTGCCGCCGGTCGCGACGAGGGCGCGATCGATGGCGAGCCGCTCGAGCGTGTCGAGGTCAAACGTCTCGGCCGCGGCGGCCGGGGCGGGGGCGCGGACGCCAGGCCCCGCGGTGCTCGAGGCCGGCCCGGGCGCCATCGGCGCCGCGTCGCCGGGGAAGTGCCCCCGAAACGTCTCCGGCGTGAGCGGGGCGCCGCGGGAGAGGATCACCGCCCGCTCCACCGCGTTGGCCAGCTCGCGGACGTTGCCCGGCCAGGCGTAGCTCTCCAGCGCCTGCATCGTCTCGGGGGGCACCGGTGCGACACTCACCCCCAGCTGCTCCGAGGTCAGCCGGAGGAAGTGCTGCACCAGGAGCGAGATGTCGCCGGGCCGCTCCCGCAGGGCCGGGGTCCGGATCGGCACCACGTTCAGCCGGTAGAAGAGGTCGCTCCGGAACTTGCCCGCCTCGACCTCCGCCTTCAGGTCGCGGTTGGTGGTCGCCACCAGCCGCACGTCCACCTTGATCGGCTGGTGCCCCCCCACCCGCTCGAACTCCTGCTCCTGGATTACCCGGAGCAGCTTGGCCTGGAGGTCGAGGCGCATTTCCGAGATCTCGTCCAGGAGGAGGGTCCCCCGGTGGGCCCGCTCGAACGCCCCCTGGGCCCGCATCGTGGCGCCGGTGAAGGCCCCCTTCTCGTGACCGAAGAGGGCGCTCTCCACCAGCCCTTCCGGCATGGCCGCGCAGTTGATCGTGATGAAGGCCTCTTCTCGGCGCGGGCTCTGGTCGTGGACCGCCCGGGCGAAGAGCTCCTTGCCCGTCCCGGACTCGCCCTCCAGCAGGACGGTCGCCCGGGTCGGCGCCACGGTGGCGATCGTTTCCAGCACCCGGGCGAGCACCGGGCTCTCGCCCACGATGGTCCGCCGCAGCCGGAGGCTGTTGATCTCGGCCCGGAACGCGTCGTTCTCCCGGCGCAGCCGGACGAACTCGAGCGCCTGGGAGACCGCGATCTCCAGGGTCTCCACCCGGATCGGCTTGGTGAGGTAGTCGATGGCCCCGCTGCGGATCGAGATGACCGCGTGCTCGATGCTGGAGTAGCCGGTCATGATGATGACCGGGATCCGGTAGCCCTCGGCCTCCAGCAGCCCCAGCAGGTCGAGGCCGGTGACCTTGGGCATCTGGTAGTCGGCGATGATGAGGTCCACCGGGATGCGGGCGACGGTCTTCACCGCCTCCTCGGCGCTCGAGACCAAGACCGGTTGGTGCCCGATCTTGGTCAGGGCGTGCTCCAACACGACCCCGACGGCTGGTTCGTCGTCGACGCAGAGGATGGTGGCCATCGCGCTCGGGGCACTCCTTACATTAGAGAGTGAAGCGATGGACGGCTAAGAGCCCGGCCGGCGGGACCGGCGGGCTCAAGTTTTGCGCAATGTAACCGATAGCGGAAGAAATTTCACCCTGATTGGGGCGGATCGGACATGCGCATCAGCAACCGGAGTCTTCAGGACCGGGTTCTCCGGGACCTCCAGAGCAACATGGTGCAGCTCGCCCGGGCCCAGGAGCAGGTCTCCACCGGCAAGCGCATCACCCGGATGTCCCAAGATCCGGTCGCGGGCACCGACGTGCTCCGCGCCGAGCGCGACCTTCGGGCCCTCGCTCAGTATCGGCGCAACATCACCGCGGCCCGCACCCGGGTAGACACCCAGGAATCCGCCCTGGACCAGGCCGGCGACATCCTCGTCCGCGCCCGGGAGCTGGCGGTGACCGAGGCCAGCAGCAGCGCCTCGGCCCAGACCCGCAATGCCGTCGCGGCGGAGATCGACACCCTGATCCAGCAGCTCGTGGCCCTCGGCAATACTCGCATCGGCGAGGATTTCATCTTCGGCGGGACGGCCACGACCGCGCCGCCCTTCCAGCCGGACGGGACCTACGTGGGAGACGCGGGCATCCGCCAGGCCGAGATCGGCGACGGAGTCCTCATGCCCACGGCCCACACGGGGCAGCAGGCCTTCGGCGACACCGGGGCCATCGCCTCCCTGACCCAGTTGCGGGACCGGCTGCGGGCCAACGACCAGGCCGGGGTCGGCGCCACGATCGCGAGCCTGGAGGCCGCGTTCACCGCGGTGCAGGTCGTCGTGGCCGAGACCGGCGCGCGGTCCCGCCAGCTCGAGGTGGCCGGCCAGAACGTCGAGGCGATGGACCTCAACGCCACGCTCCTCCGGAGCGACGCGCAGGACATCCCCCTGGAAGAGGCCGTGCTGCACATGGCCGGTATCCAAAACGCCCTGCAGGCGGCGCTGCTCTCCGCGTCGCGCATCCTGAACACCAGCCTGACGGACTACCTGCGATGACCATCACCGCCGTAGACGGCCGCCCGAGCGGGACCCCGCTGACGGTCCCCTCGCTCCTCTTCGGCCCCCTCCAGGTCCGACCCGAGGCCTGCATCACCTTCCGCGACGGCCTGCTGGGCTTCGCCGGGGAGCGCCGCTTCATCCTCTTGCCCTCCGCCGCCGAAGGGATCTTCTGGCTGCAGTCGGTCGAGGACGGGACCCTGGCCTTCCTCCTGGTGGATCCCTTCCTGGTGGCGCCGGACTTCACCCTCGAGCTCCCCGGCGACGAGCCCGCCTCGGACCTGGCCGCCCTGGCGATCGTCACCCTGTCCCGCTCGCCCGAGGAGCCCTGCACCGCCAACCTCCAGGCGCCGCTGGTGCTGGACCTCGCCGCCCGTACCGGCCGCCAGGTCATCCTCGCGGACGCGCCCCACGGCACCCGCTGGCCCGTGGACCTCCGCGCCCAGCTCGCGGGCACGCGCTAAAGTCCGGGGCCTCTCCTCCGATACTCCCTGACAAGCGGCCACTGAGGGCCGCGACACGCAGGACGGAGCAGGGACGCTCCGCGACACCTGTTAGGGAGCAACAGACCAATGTCTCGCATCAACACGAACGTCTCGGCGCTGAACGCGCACCGGAACCTGAGCACCACCAACGGCATGCTGGACAAGTCGATCCAGAAGCTGTCCTCCGGCTTCCGCATCAACCGCTCGGCCGACGACGCGGCCGGCGCGGCCATCGCCAACGGGCTCCGCGCCCAGGCCCGCAGCCTCCAGGCGGCCCAGCGGAACGCGACCCAGGCGAACGCGGTCCTCTCCGTCGCCGACGGCTCCGTGCAGACCATCGCCGGGATCTTCGACCGGATGAAGGAGCTGGCCACCCAGGCGGCGTCCGACAACTCGAGCGCCGACTCGCGCACCGCGCTGAACGCCGAGTACCAGGAGCTCGTGCTGGAGATCGACCGGATCGTGGCCACCACCACGTACCAGGGCACTGCGCTGCTCGACGGCACCTACAGCGGCACGTTCCTCGTCAGCTCGAGCGGCGCCTACGCCACCGACGACACCGTCACCGTGGCCCTGAGCGACATGAGCGCCGCCACCCTGATGGTCGCCGTGGGCGACCTGACCTCCCTGGCGAACGCGCAGACCGAGCTCGGAGCCATCGACACGGCCATCACGGCGGTCGGCAGTGTCATCGGTGAGGTCGGCGCCGCGCAGAGCCGGATCGAGCTGGCCAGCGCGAACGTCGCGTCCACGATCCAGAACGTGATCGCGGCCGAGTCGGCCATCCGCGACGCCGACATGGCGTTCGAGATGACCCAGTTCACCAAGTACCAGATCCTGGCCCAGGCCGGCACCGCGATGCTGGCGCAGGCCAACCAGGCGCCGCAGAGCATCCTGCAGCTCCTGCGTGGGTAAGCACCGCAGCACCCCCGGGGGTCGGTTCGCCGGCCCTCGGGACCCCCTCTCCCTTCAACCCTGACGCCACATGGAACCGCTGAGCTCGTTCTCCGGCATCGCGAGTGGCTTCAACTTCCGCGACCTCGTGGACGCCATCATCGCGGCGGAGCGACGGCCCGCGGACCGCGCCCGCGCCGGCATGACCGCCGCCGAGAAGCGGCGCACCGCCCTCGGCGGGTTCCGCACGGTGGCCACCACCCTCCAGACGGCCTTCTCCGCGCTGCAGACCGGGAAGGGACTCCAGACCCTCTCCACCGGCGTCGTGGGCGAGGCGGCCGGCGGGCGGGCGATCCTGAGCGCCACGGCCGGCGCGACCGCCCAGCGCGGCTCCTATCAGGTCGAGGTGCTCTCGCTCGCCCGGGCGCAGAAGCTCGGAAGCAACACCCACGCGGAGACCGGGACGGCCCTCGGGCTCGCCGGCGACTTCACGCTGAACGGTGCTTCGGTCCTGATCGACGCGGACGACACGTTGATCGAAGTGCGGGACAAGATCAACGCCGCGAACACCGGCGCCTCCCCCAGCAAGGTCTCCGCCTCCATCCTCACGGTCGGCCCCAACAGCCACCGCCTGATCCTGACCAGCGACGTCGCCGGCCAGGCCGGCATCGCGCGGGCCGACGGGACCGGCGGCGTACTCGCCTCCCTCGGCCTGCTCGACCCGGGGGCCGAGCTCGTGGCCGGCAGCGACGCCCGGTTCGAGATCGACGGGGTGCCGCTCCAGCGTGCCACCAACACCGTGACCGACGCCATTGCCGGGCTCACCCTGAAGCTGGAGTCCGCCGAAGTCGGCACCGTGGTCGAGCTCAAGGTGGAGCGCGACGCGGAAGGCGCCCTCACGGCGGCCAAGGCCTTCGTGGACGCCTACAACGCCGCCGTCGGCCACATTCGGAGCCAGTCCGCCGCCACCGGGCCGCTGCGGGGAGACCCGACCCTGCGCCAGAGCCGGGCCGCGCTCTCCCGCGCCGTCCTCGGTGTCATCGGCGGGGAGGACGGGAACCCGACCACCGGGGCCTCGATCGGGCTCTCGCTCTCCAAGACCGGGGAGCTCACGCTCGACGAGACGAAGTTCCGCGCCGCCACCGCGGGCGAGTTCGACGGTCTCAAGGCCCTGCTGACCCAAGGCACCGGCATCGCCGACCTGAAGACGACGCTCGACGAGCTGCTCCGCGCCAACAGCGGCACGCTCGACACCAAGGTCCGGGCTCTGACCGAGAGCCTCACCGGCCTCGACGCCCGCGTCGGCCGCATCGAGGCCCGGCTCGAGAGCCGCCGCGCCGCCCTGATCCGGCAGTTCACCCAGATGGAGTCCGCCATCGGGCAGCTCCAGAAGCAGGGAGAGTTCCTCGGCTCCCAGTTCACCGCCCTCAACCGGAGCCGATAGGCCATGACGACCGCCGCATACCGCTACCAGGAGATGGACGTGCTGGCGATGGCGCCCGCCCAGCGGGTGGTGCTCCTCTACACGCACCTCCTCTCCAACCTCCGGCAGGCCCAGGCCCTGGCCACCCCGGCGGGCCTGGAGCGGCGCGCCGGCAAGCTGGAGCGCGCGGGTGCCATCGTGGCCGAGCTGCTGGGCTCGCTGGATCAGGAGGCCGGCGGTGAAGTCGCCGAGCGGCTCGCCGCGATCTACGCCTGGTGGCTCCAGGAGATCCCCCGGCTCACCCGGCCCGGCCAGGAGCCCCGGATGGAGCGGCTGATCGAGCTGGTGGCGAGCCTGCACGAGACCTGGGTCGAGGCGGCCGAGGCGACCGTCGCGCAGAGCGCATGAGCGATCCGCTGCCGGCCCTGCTCTCCGCGCTCGAGTCCCGCCGGGTCCTCTTCCGGCGGTACGAGGAGAGCCTCGTGGAGCTGGAGGCGGCCATCGCGGACGACCACGGGCACGAGAGCGATGACCGGCTCCGGGAGGGTGCGGCTCTGCTTCGGGAGGCGCAGCTCACCCCGCGCCTGATCGCCGAGGTGCACGAGGCGCTGCGGACCGCCCCGGAGGGCCCGGCGCGAAGCGCGTTGGAGACCCTCCGGGCCGACGTGGCGGCGACCCTCTCCAGGGCGGAGGCTCGCGTGGCCGCCCTGCGAGGCACCGCCCTGGCGCTGCGGGACCGGCTGGCCAATGCGATCGCCGAATCGCCGGCGGATGCCCCGTCGCCCTCCCCCTACGGGGGCGCCGGACCCGCCCTCGTGGACCGAACCGGCTGACCCCCCGCCCCTTCGTCAGGCCCTTAAGTTCTGGCCCACTCGATCCGATAACCGATCCATGGAGAACCCGCCGCCCGGGTCACAAGGCCGGCCGGCACAGGGATTCACGGACGGGAAAGAGGGGCACGGGCCGTCAGGCTCGATCTCGAGGAGCGGTATATGCTAGGACCGATCAACAATCCGATGCGCATCGGGGGGTACCCAGGGCTGGGCCCTTCCCCCGAACGAGCACATAGCGAGCAGTCCCAACCGGCACCCGCGCCTGCGGTGTCGGCCGGCGGCGACCGGGTCATCCTTTCCGGGTCCGCGCCCGCGGCGGCGGTGGAGGAGGCTCCCAAGCTCCGCCTCTCGCCCGAGGAGCTTCGGGCGCTCGTCAGTCCCCAGGAGCCTGCGGCGAACGAGTCCTGAGCCCTCGGGCCTAGGACTCGTCGCCCATCCCCCTCAAGTTCCGGCAGGGTTTGCCGATACTCGAGGGACAACCGGAGGAATTGTACATGGCGATCAATCGCGTCAATCCGAGTGGCATCACCCCGCCCGACCCGAGCCGGGTCCCCCCTGCGCAGGCCGGCCGTTCCGGCGGCCAGGTCGATGGCGTGGAGGCGGTGGGCCGGGTGGAGCAGAAGCCCCAGGCGGCCGACCAGCTCGACCTCTCGGCCGCTGCGCGCGAGCTGGCGAGCCAGGAAGAGATCCCCAAGGGGACCCTCTCGCCCGAGCGGCTGCGTGAGGTGTCTCGCCGCCTGGCCGAGGACTTCTACGAGGAGCCGAGCGTGCGCGAGGATGTCGCTCGGCGACTCCACGCCGACCTCGGGCTCCCCCGCGAGGAGTAGTCGGCATGAAGTGCCTGGTGGTGGATGATTCGGCGACCATGCGCCGGATCGTGATCAATGCGCTCAAGAGCATCGGCTACGGCAACGTGGTCGAAGCCGGGGATGGCCGAGAGGCCCTCGAACACTGCGACCCGTCCATCGACCTCGTGGTCACGGACTGGAACATGCCCGTGATGGGGGGGCTGGAGTTCGTCAGGCATCTCCGGGCTCGGCCGGCGACCGCGAAGCTCCCGATCATCATGGTGACCACCAGGAGCGTGAAGGAAGACATCCTCCAGGCGGTGGAAGCCGGCGTGAGCAGCTACATCCTGAAGCCCTTCACCCCGCAGGCGCTGAAGGAAAAGATCGACCACGTCGTATCGCTGGCGTCGGGCTCCGCCTGACCGCCGCCCCCGAGGAGACGGACCCCCCATGCTGACCCCCCCAGGTGAGCCTCGCGTCGCGGAGTTGGCGGAATCGCTCGAATTCCTCTCCGACGTGCTCCATCAGCTCCGGGACCTGGAGCCGACGGCGCCGGTACCCGCGCCCCTCGGTGAGCTCGCCGGCTTCCTCCGGGAGCGGCCCCACCTGTCCGACCTTCCGGACGTGGTGCTGCGGGCGCATCAGGAGATCTCGGTGGCCCTGACCGGGATTCGGCTCACCCGGGAGACGATCGAGTCGCACGCGCTCGGGCGCCTCCGCGACACCAACTCCCGCCTGAGCGAAGTCTCCAGCACCACGGAGTCGGCCACGCTGCAGATCCTCGACGGGCTCGACGGGGCCATCGATCGGATCGACGCGCTCCAGGAGCGGGTCGCGACACCGGCGGACTCGGCCGAGCTCGACCACCTGCGCCGCGACGTGAACGCGCTCTTTTCGCACCTGCAGTTCCAGGACATCACCTCGCAGCAGCTCCGGGGCGTGGGCCAGTTCCTCGAGGACCTCGAGCACCGGATGTCCCGGGTCGTCGTCCTCCTCGACTACTCGATGGTGGGCGCTCCCGGGGGCCAGGTCACCCTGGACTGCGGACTCGGGGCCCCCGCGCCGGCGACGTTCGACCCGGCGGCCTCGCTGCGCGACGTCGGCCCCCGGCAGGCCGAGATCGACCGGACGCTGGCCGCGCGGTCCGGCGCCGCGCGTCCGACCTCGGTCTGAGCCGGGCCGACCCGAGAGCCGTGCCCCGTGCCCTCCCCCGTCCCGTCCCCTCCTCCGCCGGAGCACTCGGCCGATGAGCTGCAGCGCGAGAAGCTGTCGGTCATCGGCTACATGGCGATCAGCACGGCCCATGAGCTGAGCAACCCGCTCGCCACGATCTCGGCGGGCGCCCAGGCCCTGCTCGCCAGCCTGACCGTGCAGGCCGGCGGCGATGGCATGGGAGAGGTCTCCGGACAGGAGCTCCGGGAGGAGCTCGCCCTGATCGCCGGCGAGGCCAAGCGCGCCGCGGAGATCGTGGGCAGCCTCCTGCTGCTGGTGCGGCAGCACCCTCCGGCGCGGCAGCGGGTGGCCCTTCCGGACGTCATCCGCCGGGTCGCCCGGGTCTCTCGCCACCACTTGGCCTTCTACCGCATCGACCTCGTCGTCCCCTCGCCCACCGAGCCGGGCGCCGAGTGCCCCGCCTGGGCCTGGGTCGAAGGCGACGCCAACCAGCTGCAGCAGGTGCTGTTGAACCTGGTCGTGAACGCGCAACACGCGATCAAGGCGAGCGGGGGTGCGGGAGAGGTTCGCATCCACCTCGCCCAGGCGGACGCCGGACGGGTCGCCATCACGGTGGAGGACGACGGCCCCGGCATTCCGGCCGCGCTCCGCGAGCGCGTCTTCGAGCGCTTCTTCACCACCAAGCGCGCCGGGCAGGGCACCGGCCTCGGCCTGGCCATCACCCGCGACATCGTCACCCACCACGGCGGCGAGATCCGTGTCGAAGACCGGCCGGGATGTGGAGCCCGATTCGTCGTCGTCCTCCCATCGCTCGCGCCGGTGGCGGAGTCCGCCGCCCCTCCGCCCGAGCGCGCGAGGCGGACGGTCCTCGTGGTGGACGACGAGCCCGGCATCCGACGCGCCCTGGGGCGCCTGCTCCGGCACCACGGGTACGAGGTCACGGCGGTGGAGACCGCGGAGGAGGCCGTGCCCCTGCTGGCGGACCAGGCCCTCGGGGTCGTAGTGTGCGACGTGCGCCTGCCGGGCATGAGTGGCATCGAGCTCCTCTCCCGGGTCCGGGCGAGTGCCCCCGAGCTGGCGAGCCGCTTCCTCTTCGCCAGCGGGGCCGCGCTGTCCGAGGACGCCCGATCCCGGGTCCGGGAGGCCGGCGCCCAGCTGATCCAGAAGCCCTACGACGTGGAGCAGCTCTTGACCATGATCCGCGCGATCAGCGAGCGGCCCCGGGCCGCCGCGTCCAGACCGACCGCGCTCCGGAAGGTCGTATGAGCGCGCGCGAGTTCCGGCAGAGCCAGTTCCACGAGTCCGAGAAGATGGCCGCGCTCGGCACGCTCGCCCTGGGCATGGCCAACAGCCTCAACAACGCGCTGGCCGGGATCACCACGACGCTCGAGACCGTCCGGGCCCTCCACCTCCCCGCGGGGGCCGAGGACGCCCACCAGCAGCTCGCCCAGGCCCAGCGGGCCGCGCGGGGGGCCGCGCGGCTCGTCCGCCGGCTCGCCCAGGCGTCCGCGCCGGCGCCGAGCCGGCTGCGTCCGGTGGATCCCGCGACCGCGGTGGCGGAGGCGGTCGCCGTGTTGGAGCGCGAGCTCGACCGGCGGGTCGCCATCCTCACCCGCTGGGGACACGGCACGGCCCGCATCCTGGCGGACCCGGAGCAGATTGCGGACGTGCTGGTCAACATGGGGCACAACGCCGGCGAGGCGATGCCCGACGGCGGCGTGCTCACGTTCTCCACCGCCCTCGAGCCGCACGGACCGGCCTGGAGCCCGGAGGAGGGCTTCGTCCGGATCGAGGTGCAGGACACCGGCCGGGGCATCGCCCCCGCCGTCCTGCCGCGCGTCTTCGAGCCCTTCTTCACCACCAAGCGCGGGGCCGGCAGCGGGCTGGGCCTGGCGCCGGTCTACGGCATCCTCCAGCAGCACGGCGGCGGCGTCTCGGTCGAGAGCGTCCAGGGCGAGGGGACCGTCTTCCACCTCTACCTCCGGCGGACCTCGGCGCCGATCCCGGCGCCGGACGAGGTCGATCTCTCCTCGACCGGAACGGGCACCATCCTCGTGATCGACGACGATCCGTTGATCCGGGAGCCGATGCGCCGAGCCCTGGCGCACTGCGGCTATGAGGTGTGCGAGGCGCCGGATGGCCCCCAGGGCCTCACCCTCTTGGACCGGGAGGCGGGACGCATCGACCTGGTGGTGCTCGACCTGTGGATGCCGGGCCCGTCGGGACTCGAGGTCCTCGCGGAGATCAAGCGGCGCGCCGCCTGGCTCCCGGTCATCCTGATGAGCGGGCACGGGAGCGAGCTCGGCCTTGCCGCCGGGCCGGAGCGCCCCGATGCCTATCTGGGCAAGCCGTTCCCGCTTCCCGAGCTGGTGCGCACCGTGCGGCGCCTCATTGCGGACGCCGCCCTCCTCGCCGCCGAGAGCCCCGAGCAGGGGTGGGAGGTCGCATGAGAGTCCTGGTCATCGAAGACGACGACAGCACCCGCCTGCTGCTGACCCGGTTGCTCGGACGGCGCCTGCGCTGCGAGGTCCTCGAGGCGTCCACCGGCCCCGAGGGGCTCGCCTTGGTGGAGCAGGAGCAGCCCGATCTCTTGATCCTGGATCTGGAGCTGCCCGGGCTGAACGGAGACGGACTCCTGGCGGAGCTGCGTGGCCGGCCGGAGACCCGCGAGATGCCGGTGGTCGCCGTCTCCGCCGTGCGGGACCGGGATCGCATCGTGGAGCTCACCAAGCTGGGCCTGACCGACTACCTGGTGAAGCCGCTCGACCTCGAGCTCTGCCTCAGCCGCCTCACGCACCTGATCGACACGCTGTCCGCCCAGAGCGCGGAGAACGTCATCGAGACCTGAGGCGCCTTGTGCCGGAGGCGGTGGGAAGAGAACTTTCCCTCGCCTCGACCTCGAGCCGCCCATGCCTCCCGCGCCCACGCCCCGACAACACGTTTCCTCCGGCACACCCTGGGAGCCGATCGTCGGGTACTCCCGGGCCATCCGGATCGGGGACGCGATCCACGTCTCGGGCACCACCGCCACCGACGCCGCCGGCGCCGTCGTGGCGCCCGGGGATGCCTACGGCCAGACCGTCCAGACCCTGCGCAACGTCGAGCACGCCCTCACCCAAGCGGGCGGCACCCTCGCCGACGTCGTCCGCACCCGCATCTTCGTGACCGACATCTCCCGTTGGGAGGAGATCGGGCGGGCCCACGGCGAGTTCTTCCGGACGATCCGGCCGGCCACCAGCATGGTGGAAGTCCGAGCCTTGATCGCCCCGGAGATGCTGGTCGAGATCGAAGCCGACGCCATCGTGGATCCGCGGTGAGGGACCCCATGGCGCTCGTGGTCCACCAGATCGACGCCTTCACCGACCGGCCCTTCGCGGGGAACCCCGCGGCCGTGGTACTCTTGCGCCAGCCGGCGCCCGAGCGGTGGATGCAGCAGGTCGCGCTCGAGATGAACCTGTCCGAGACCGCCTTCCTCGAGCCCCGCGAGGACGGCTTCGGCCTGCGCTGGTTCACCCCGATGGTGGAAGTGGACCTCTGCGGTCACGCCACCCTCGCGAGCGCCCACTTCCTGTTCGGCGAAGGCCATCTCCCCCCGGATGCCACCGCGCGGTTCCACTCCCGGAGCGGCCTGCTCACCGCCCGGCGCGACGGTGACTGGATCGAGCTCGACTTCCCGGCCCAGCCCGCCACGCCGGTGGATCCCCCGGAGGAGCTCCTGGCGGCCCTGGGAGTGACGCCCGTCGCGGTCAGCCGCAGTCCGGCCGACTATCTGGTGGAGGTCGAATCCGAACGCGCGGTGCGGGATGCCCGGCCCGACTTCCGCCGGCTCGCCGCCGTGTCAGCCCGCGGCGTCATGGTGACGAGCCCGGGCGCCCCCCCGCACGACTTCGTCTCCCGCTTCTTCGCCCCGGCCGCCGGGATCGACGAGGACCCGGTGACCGGCTCCGCCCACTGCACCCTCGGCCCCTTCTGGGGCGCGCGCCTGGGCAAGACCCGCCTCCTCGGCCGCCAGGCCTCCCCCCGCGGCGGGGAGGTGCGGGTCTCCCTCGCGGGCGACCGGGTACGGCTCGGGGGGCAGGCTGTCACCATCCTCCGGGGCGAGATCGACCCTCCCTGACGAGCCGAAAGCGTCCCCCAGCCTGCAAGACTTTCCGAAAAGGGACGATTCGTTCTGCCCGCGGAGATGGGTCAGAACGCCGTAACATGCTGTAGATTAAAGACTTACGAATGGCGTCGACTTGGCACTGTTTGTGCTGAATGTGTGGCAGGAGCGACCCTCGGGTCGCCGAAGCTGCACCACCCGCCGAGCGACCGCGAACGCGGCACCGGCACCTCGCCACAACACATCCCACCAAGCGTGGCCCCTTGGACGTTCAAGGGGCCTTCGCGTGTCCGGCACCGTCGGATGGACGAGGGGCGATGGCGTCAGGGGAGGATCTGGATCGGGCTCGTGCTCTGGGCCACCCCGTTCCGGCCGAGCTGGCCGACGGAGTTCCGCCCCCAGCAGTACCCCCGGCCGTCGGTGGTGAGCCCGCAGGAGTGGCTCAGGCCGGCGCTGACGCCGGTGAATACGAGCCCCCCGCTCACCGGCACCGGCTCGAAGCTCACCGGACCGGCGACGCTGCCGAGCTTGCCGTAGGTGTTCAATCCCCAGCAGTAGGCGGATCCGGTGGTGGTGACGCCGCAGGAGTGGTCCACCCCCACCTGGATTTGCCGGAACCGAAGCCCGCCGGCCACCGGCATCGGCTGGGGTTGGACGCCATCCTCGTTGATGCCGGTGCCCAGGCGGCCGAAGGAGCTGGACCCCCAGCAGTGTCCGGCTCCGTCGGTGGCGACGGCACAGGTGAAGAATTGGCCGGCGCTCACCGCAGCGAAACGGAGGTCGCCCACCACCGGCACCGGTATGAGGCTGGAGCCGCCGACGGTCCCGATGCCCAGCTGGCCCCGGGCGTTGTCGCCCCAGCAGTAGACGTTCTGGGTCGTGGTCACCCCGCAGGAGTAGAAGAGGCCGGCGCTCACCGAGCCGAAGCGGAGGGACGTGGAAACGGTGGCCGGCGCGGACGCACTGGCGACGCCGCCCGTGCCCAGGGCTCCGCCGTCTCCCTTCCCCCAACAGTAGGCGACTCCATCGACCGTCACCCCGCAGGAGTGCCCGTCGCCGGCGCTGATCTGCTTGAATTCGAGGCCGCCCAGGACGGGCGCCGGAGCCGTCACCCGGCCCACGGAGCTCCCGTTGCCCAGCTCCCCC
>JBFIUJ010000028.1:0-13761 GCA_041607595.1 Gemmatimonadales bacterium
GGACCCAGCAGGACGGCGAGCCGGAGCGGCCGATGGGGAAGCCTCGGGAGCGTCCGGAGGAGGGGGGACACCGCTGCTTCCACCCGAGCCCGTTGGAGGCGGCCCACGACGCCGAGCTGCTCTGGAGGTCGGAGGAGCAGCTCGGCGCTCTCCTCGAGAGGGGGCGTCGTGCGATTCAGGTGCCGGGCGACGGCGTCGGGCCCGACGGCCGGCCACCGGAGCCGGGCGGCGAGCCCGGCGCCCACCGCCGCGACGAGGCCGGCGGGCAGACTGCTCGCGGGCCCCAGCCACGCGTGGGTGGCCGCCGCCACGGCAACACCGGCGCAGACCGCCACGACGGCCGCCGCCAGATCGCGACGCCTGCGCCAGCGGGCCGCGAGGCCGGCCAGCAGGTCGGCGCCGCTCGTCGGGGTCCTCACGGGGCGTTGGGGCGGCGCCCGAGCGCCAACCGGCGCTCGAGGGCCACGGTCAGGAGGATCACCGTCCAGAGCGGCCAGTGCAGGTCGATAGGAGGTCTGCTCGGCCCGCCCGCTGCCTCTCGGGTGTGCGGCGCGGCCTGGCTCAGCGCGACGGGCACGGACGCCTCCCGGGCCGGCGGGTGCAGCAGCCGAGCGAGCTCGAGCGGCATCTCCGGCCGCACCACCAGATCGGTCCATGAGGGATGCAGGCGCGTGGTGAGTCGAAGCCGGTGTCCACGTCCCACCGCCTCAACGGTGAGCAGTGGGCGGCCCGCCTCGTCCGTCCAAAGCGGAGCGCCAGGGGCGAGGTCCGGCGGCCGTCGGTGGAGCTTCGCGGCCGAGCGGCGCTCCAGGAAGACGATGCGTCCCTCGGCCGCCTGGGCCCTGGGATCGGCCGCTTCGGTGAGCAGCGTGGCCCCGCCGGCGGCCAGGAACTCGAGACGCCCCGGCGCCGGCGCCGGGGCGAGCCACGCGATCCAGTCCGCCGAGACGCTCGCCGTGTCACGGAGGGGCAGCCGCTGGACCGAGAGCCGGGCCCCGTCCGCGAGGCCCACCGCTCGGAGTCCGGCGAGCAGGTACCGGGCGTCCTCGTCCCGCGTCGGCGCAGCGAAGATCGCGACCCTGCGCTCGGGCGCCAGCGGGTTCGGTGGCACGGGCGGGGCGGGCGTCGGAATCCAGGTGACCGACGAGGCGAGCGTCGGGCGTGTCCCGCGCAGGCGCCCGCGGTCGAGCGGCGCGAGCACGACGAGGTGGGAGCCCGGCGGGACGGCTCGATCCGCCTCGCGCAGGAGCGCCCAGTAGTTCGCCTCCGGGTCGGCGTCGGTCTCCCCGGCCGGAGGGAAGCCTGCCGCGAGGAGGCGGATCTCCGCTCCGGTCGCGGCCAGCGAGTCCAGCCGAGCGCGAAGGCCGCCGCCACGCGCCCCGGAGCCGGGGGCCACCAGGGCCCAGGTCACCGGGGACTCGACCCTTCGGCGTTCCAGCGAGGGTCCGGCCAGCAGGAGGACGATGAGCGCGAGGATCGTCATCCGCAGGAGCATGAGCCAGGGGTCTTGCAGGCGCAGGCTGCGGGTCGTCGCCGGCGGCGCGGATCGCAGCAGGCGGATGCTGCCGACCTTCGCCACCCGGCTCGGGCGGCGGCTCCAGAAGTGAATGGCGAGCGGAAGGGCGAGGGACGCGAGGCCCAGGAGCCAGAGCGGTGTGGCGAGGCCGAGCATGCTACCGCTCTCGCGAGGATCGGGCGCGCTGCTGGAGGAACCCGCGCAGCGCCTCGGCGAGTGGCTCGTCGGCCCGGAAGCGGTGGTAGGCGGCGGGAATCTCCTGGATCGCCCGGCTGAGGTCGCGCCAGGCACGGTCCAGGCCACGCAGATACTCGTCCCGCACCGCCTCGGCGTCCACCTCGATCCGGTGCCCGGTCTCCAGCTCCTCGAACACCACGGGCCCGGTGTAGTCGAACTCGGCCTCTCGCCGAGTCGTCACGTGCAGCACCAGGACCTCGTGCCGGAGGGCTGCGAGTCGGGCTGCTGCGGCGCGGATCTCGTCGCCCCGCTCGTGCAGGTCGCTGATCACCACCGTGAGCCCGCGCACGCCGGAGGCCAGGTGGGCCTCGAGACGCTGCCAGGGGGGCCACGCGCCGGCCGGGGTGACCTGCTCGAGGGTGTAGAACAGCCGTTGCAGGTCCTGTTGGTGACGGCGCGGGGGGAGCGACCGGATCGTGTCGCCCGCCACGGCGGTGAGCCCAACGGCGTCCCCCTGCCGATGCGCGAGCAGCGCGAGCGCGGCGGCGAGGAGCCGTGCGTAGTCGAAGAGGGAAAGCCCGTCGTCCTCCGCCGACATCGAGGCGCTGGCGTCCACGACCAGGCGCACGGTTACACTGGTCTCGATCTCGGACTGACGCACGAAGTAGCGATCGGAGCGCCCGAAGAGCTTCCAGTCGATGTGCCGGAGGTCGTCGCCCGGCTGGTAGCTCCGGTACTGGCTGAACTCGAGCCCGCCTCCCGGTCCCGGGATCCGGCTCGGGTGGACGCCGAACATGAAGCCGTCCACCGCCGTGCGGGCGGCCAGCGGCAGGTTGCGCAGGGCGGTGAGGATCCTGGGGTCGAAGGATTGGGGCGCGGCGTACGTCATGGGTGGGGCGGCCGGAGGGTCAGCCGAGGGGGCTCTTCGGCTCCGGAGTCTCTTCGAGGAGGCGCGCCGTCACGGCCTCCGCATCGATCCCTTCGGCCTCGGCCCGGAAGTTCACCAGCACCCGGTGGCGAAGCACCGGTCCGGCCATGGCCCGGACGTCCTCCATGGTCACGGCGAACCGCCCGTGGAGCACGGCTCGGGCCTTGGCGGTCAGGACGAGGGCCTGACCGGCGCGCGGCCCGGCGCCCCAGCGCACCCAGTCCTTTATATGCGCCAGCGACGTGCTCTCCGGGCGGGTGCCGCGGACCAGCCGCGCGACGTAGTCGAGGAGGTCGTCGGCCAGGTGGACCTCGCGGGTGAGCGCCTGGGCCTGCAGGATGTCCGCCCCCTCCAGCAGCGGGCGGACGCCGGGTGCGGTCCCGCCGGTGGTCCGGCGCAAGATGTCCCGCTCCTCCGCGTCGGAGGGGTACGCGATCCGCACGTGCAGCAGGAAGCGGTCGAGCTGCGCCTCCGGCAGGGGATAGGTGCCGGTCTGCTCGATCGGGTTCTGGGTCGCGAGCACGAAGAACGGGTGCGGCAGCGGGTGGGTCGCTCCGCCGTAGGTCACCGCACCTTCCTGCATGGCCTCCAGCAGTGCGGCCTGGGTCTTGGGCGGGGTGCGGTTGATCTCGTCTGCCAGGACGATGTGGGCGAAGACGGGGCCGGGGTTGAACTTGAAGAAGCGCTTGCCGGTGGCGTGGTCCTCCTCGAGCACTTCGGTCCCCACCACGTCGGTGGGCATGAGGTCCGGGGTGAACTGGATCCGGCGAAAGGAGAGGTGTACGGCGTCCGCCAGCGTGCGGACCATGAGGGTCTTGGCCAGGCCGGGGACGCCTTCGAGCAACGCGTGGCCCCCCGCGAGGAACGCGATGAGCAGCTGCTCGACCGCGCCGGCCTGCCCCACGATGACCCGGCCGATCTCGCGCCGGAGGTCCACGAGCCGCTCGAGGAGCGCCTCGATTTCTGCCGCCTCGGCACGCGACGCCGGGGGACGGCTCGGGGTGGGAACCGCGCTCACCTCCAGGCCCTCACGCGGTCATCGCGTGGATCACGATGTTCACCCCGAACTTCGTGTTGTCCTCCGCCAGGAAGCGCCGGTTCCGGACGTCGTAGTCCCACTCGCATCCATAGTCCTTGTTGCTGTAGAGCACGCCGATCCGGCCGTCGATCAGGATGGCCTTCAGGTAATCGTGCACCAGGTCGTCGCCCCAGCCGTTGAGCTCGAGCGCGGTGGGCGGCGGTCCGTCGGGGAAGCGGAAGAAGGCGTGATAGAGCGCGTGGTTGTTGGGCAGCTTCTGGAGCGCCCCGGGGCCGAAGATGTCGGCCATTTGCGCTTCGAAGGACTTGGCGAACAGGCCGTCGATGTCGTGGTTGCAGTCGTCCACGAAGACGAACCCGCCGTGGCGGACGTAGCGCTCGAAGATGCTGCGCTCCTTGCCGGTGAACTGCACCAACCGGTGCCCCGCCAGATAGCAGAACGGCGCATCCATCACCTCCGGGCTCGCCAGCGGGACGATGCGCTCGCGCGGCTCGACCCGGACCGTGGTGTATTCCACCAGCGAGTAGAGCAGGTTTGCCGGCATCCGCTCGTCCACGTTCCAGTCACCGGAGGCATACTGGAGCCGGGTGAAGGAGAAGTCGGCGCGGCGGCGTCCGAAGGCGAGTGCCCGGGCCTCGGCCCAGGGGGCGAGGGCGAGGGCGCCCATCGTGCGGAGACAATCCCGGCGTCGCACGGCTCCCCCTGCTACACCGCGTCGGAGAGGCTGGTGAAGGTGAAGTCCCGGATCCGCATGGGCGGGATCATGTGGCTCCGGCTCCGCTCGGGCCGCCCGAGGGCCTCGATGTTGTTGAGCATGATCACTGGCGACTCGTTGAAGCGGAAGTTCTTCACCGCGTGGGCCACGCGCCCGTTCTCCACGAAGAACGTGCCGTCGCGCGTGAGGCCGGTATACAGCAGGGTCTGGGGGTCCACCGTCCGGATGTACCACGTGCGGGTGACCAGGATCCCGCGCCGCGTGTCCCGGATCAGGTCCTCCAGCGAGGCGTCCCCTCCACTCATCAGGATGTTCCCCGGCGGGGGCAGGGCCTCCTTGCCCTGCTTCTCGGCCCAGTAGCGGGAGTAGAACATGTTCCGGACCACCCCTCCCTCGATCCATGCGGTCCGCCGCCGGGGGCGGCCGTCGCCCGTCCAGGGCGTCGCCGGCGCCTCGGGATGCGCCGGGTCGGACACGACGGTCACGCGCTCGTCGAAGAGCTTCTCCCCGACGCGGGTGCCCCCGCCCGCCTTGGCGAGGAAGCTCCGCCCCTCGTCCGCGCTTCGGGCGGCCATGTTGAACATCATGTTCTGGAGGAGGTCGACCGACGCCTCGGGCTCGAGGATCACCGTGTACTTGCCCGGCTCGATCGCCCGGGCGTCACGGCTGGCCAGCGCCTTCTCCAGCGCGATGGCGGAGGCCCGGGCGGCGTCGAAGCGGGTGACGTCGTTGGCGTCTCGCACGACATAGCCCGAGCCGGTGGCGTCCTCCGTGCGCATGGTCACCGAGAAATCCAGATCGGTGCTCCGATGGTAGGCGAAGAGCCCGTTGCTGGTCATCATCGCCCGCCACGTGGCGCGGTCCTGCAGGAAGCCGGCGGCCGTGCAGCCCTTGGCCCGGGCGGGCTCGATGCTGGCCGCCGCCGCTTCGGCCCGGTAGGCCGGCGTGATACCGGCCGTCGCGTCGAAGAAGGCGGGACTCGGGCCGTAGGTCTGGGGCCCGAGCGGGTCGAGGAACTCCGGGTCCTCGGGCGCAAGGCGGGCGAGCTCCTCGGATCGGCGGACTGCGCGCTCGATGGCGGCGTCTTCGAACTCGTTGACGTTGGCGGTCCCGGAGCGCTTGCCGAAGCTCGACTGGATCACGAGCGTCGTGTTCTGGGTGGACCCGGCAGTGCTGACGCTGTTGCGTGCGTACCGGATGTTTCCGCCGGCGTTCGCGGTGAGGTTCACCTCGCAGGCGTCCGCTTTGGAGAGGCGCAGGACGCGCTCGAGCAGCGCGCGGGCTTCGGCTTCGGAGAATGCAGGCATGGTATCGTCGTCCTCGGTGTCGGCGGCGAAAGCCGGTCAGATCTTCCTGGCGGTGTTGATGACGTTCACCCCGTTGAACCGGGTCGTGGACGAGCCGTGCGACACCGCGCTGATCTGTCCTGGCTGGCCCTTCCCATCGAAGAACGAGCCGTCGAGGCGATAGTCCCGGCGGTCGCAGATCTGAGCGCAGGAGTTCCAGAATTCCTGGGTGTTCGATTGGTAGGCCACGTCCTTGAGCATGCCGGTGATCTTCCCGTTCTCGATCGCATAGAACAGCTGCCCCCCGAACTGGAAGTTGTAGCGCTGCTGATCGATCGAGAACGACCCGTCGCCCACGATGTAGATCCCCTTCTCCACGCCGGCGATCATCTCGGCCGGGGTCAGGGGCGCGGGGCCCGGCTCGAGAGACACGTTGGGCATCCGCTGGAACTGGACCGAGCTCCAGCTGTCGGCGTAGCAGCTGCCGTGGGACTCCCGCTGGCCGAGCACGTGGACCTGGTCCCGGATCGCCTGGTAGTTGACCAGCAGGCCGTCCTTCACCAGGTCCCACCGCTTGGTGCGGACGCCCTCGTCGTCGTACCCCACGGCGCCCAGAGAGCCCGGCTGGGTCTTGTCGGCGACGAGCGTCACGATCGGGCTGCAGTACCGGAAGTCCTTGCCCCGCCACTTGTCGAGCGTGGCGAAGCTGGTGCCGGCGTAGTTCGCCTCGTACCCCAGCACCCGGTCGAGCTCGAGCGGGTGGCCGACGGACTCGTGGATCGTGAGCCAGAGGTGTGTGGGGTCGAGCACCAGGTCGTACTTGCCGGCGACGACCGATGTGGCCGTGTGCTTGGCTCGGGCCTGCTCCGCGGCGCGTCGAGCGTCCTCCACCATGTCGTAGGCGAGGCGGTACACCGTCGGGCCGGCCGGGGTCTGGATCTGCTCCCCGGGTCGGCCGTCGAGGTACTCGTAGCCCAGGCCCACCGGGGCGGAGAATGCCTGGCGAGTCTGGAACCGGCCCGTCTCCTTGTCCACCACGGTCACGCTGAAGGTGGGCCAGGTGCGGTGGACGTCCTGGTCGATGTAGCTCCCGTCGGTGGAGGCGAAGTACTTCTGCTCGTTCACCAGGAAGAGGTTGGCCCCGATGAAGCTCGCCCCGTTGGCCAGGGCGGCGCTGGTGGCCGCGAGGAGGAGGTCGGCCTTCTCCGCGATCGGCACCTCGAAGGCGTTCTTCTGGATCGGCGTCCGCCAGCTCACCTCCCCGAACCCCGGCTGCGGCGCGAGCTGGACGGGCTCCGTCTGGAGGCGGGCGTTGGCCTGCGCGATCGCGACGGCCTGCGCCGCGGCGCGGGCGATCCCGTCCGGGGTCACGTCGTTGGTGGCGGCGAACCCCCAGGTGCCCCGGGCGATCACCCGGACGCCGGCCCCGTAGGACTCGGTGCTGGTCACGTTCTGGATCTTGGTCTCGCGGGCCGAGAGGAACTGGTTCAGGTAGCGTCCGATGCGGACGTCGGCGTAGGTCGCCCCGCGGCTGCGGGCGGCCTCCAGCGCGATGTCGGCCAGGCGCTTCTTGTCCGCGGAGGGGATCGGCGTCAGGGCGCCGGACCACGGGGTCGCCTGTCCCACGCGCGGCGCGAGGGCGACGCCGGCGGCGAGTCCGGTGAGCTGTAGGAAGTCACGGCGTTCCACGGCTGGCATCCTCCGAGGGGGTGGGGAACTGGGGGGCTACGGTCCTGACGGACGGGCGGCCCGGGGCGTTTCGCGGGATCAGAGCCGCCGGCCGGTGTTGATGACGGTGACGCCGTCGAAGCGCGTCGTGGCCGAGCCGTGCGAGACCGCGCTCGATTGGGGGGGCTGCCCCTTGCCGTCGTTGAAGGTGCCGCCGAGTCGGTAGTCGCGGCGGTCGCAGATCTGCACGCAGGCGTTCCAGAACTCCTGGGTGTTGGCCTGGTAGGCCACGTCCCGGACCAGCCCGGTGATCCGCCCGTGCTCGATCGCGTAGAACAGTTGTCCCCCGAACTGGAAGTTGTACCGCTGCTGGTCGATGGAATAGGAGCCCCGGCCCAGGATGTAGATGCCGCGGTCCACCCCGGCGACCATCTGCGCCGGGGTCAGCGGGGCAGGGCCGGGCTCGAGGGAGACGTTCGGCATCCGCTGAAACTGCACCGCATCCCAGCTGTCCGCGTAGCTGCAGCCGTGGGAAGCGGTCTGTCCCAAGAGGTGGACCTGGTCCCGGGTCGCCTGGTAGTTCACCAGGATCCCGTCCTTCACCAGATCCCACCGCTTCGTGGCGACGCCCTCGTCGTCGTACCCGACCGCCCCGAGGGAGCCCGGCTGGGTCTTGTCGGCGAAGAGGGTCACCCGCGGGCTCCCGTAGCGGAAGTCTCCGCTCTTCCACTTGTCCAGCGTGGCGAAGCTGGTGCCGGCATAGTTGGCCTCGTACCCGAGGACCCGGTCGAGCTCCAGCGGATGCCCCACCGATTCGTGGATCGTGAGGAAGAGGTGCGAGGGATCCAGCACCAGGTCGTAGCGCCCCGCCGGGATCGACGGCGCGGAGTGCTTGGCCCGTGCCTGCTCCGCCGCGAGCCGCGCGTCCTTCACCATGTCGTAGGAGCGGCCGAAGAGCACGGTGGTCGGCCCCTCGGTCTGGTCCGCGGCATCGGGCGTCAGGTACTCGTACCCCATGCCGATCGGCGCACTCAGCGCATTCCGGGTCTCGAAGCGCCCGGACCCGCGGTCTACCGCCGTCACCGTGAACGTCGGCCAGATCCGATGGACGTCCTGGTCGGCGTAGGTCCCCTCGGTGGAGGCGAAGTACTTCTGTTCGTTGACCAGGAACAGCTGCGCAGTGATGTAGTCCGCCCCGGCGGCGAGCGCCGCCTCGCTCACCGTGCGAAGCAGCTCGGCCTTCTCGGCGATGGGCACGGTGAAACCATCCTGGCGGATCGGGGTACTCCACTGCACCTCTCCCCGGCCGGGCTCCGCGGCCAGGCGGACCGGCTCGGTCTGGAGCCGGGCGTTCGCTCGGGCGGTGGCTGCCGCCTGGGCCGCGGCCCGGGCGAGGCCGTCGGGGGTGACGTCGTTCGTGGCGGCGAAGCCCCAAGTGCCGCCGACCAGGACCCGTACTCCCGAGCCGTAGGACTCGGTATCGGTCAGCCCTTGAATCGTGCCCTCGCGGGCCGTGAGGAACTGGTTGCGATAGCGGCCGATGCGCACGTCGGCATAGGAGGCGCCGGCGGAGCGGGCCGCGGTCAGGGCCCCATCCGCCAGCCGCTTCTTGTCCGCCGATGGGATCGGAGTGAGGGCGCCGCGGACCTCGGCCTGGATCCGGGGACTGCGGACCAAGAGGCCACCGGTCGCGAGGCCGGCGCAGTGCAGGAAAGTCCGGCGCCGCATGGGGCTCCGAGTGCGAGAGTGATCGCTTTTATTTACTGGCCGAGCGGGGGAAAGGGAACCCTGACCGAGGGTTTCGCGTTCCATCGGCGGACGCAGGCCGTCCGGCTCGCCCTTGCTCTCGGGCCCTCGAGGGCCAGATTCAGCGAAGCGTCCTCCCTTCTTCCTTCCCCTGGGACGTCGTCATGACCGTCGAAAGCGTGGTGCGGGTCGATCGCTCCGCCCTGGCCACCTCGCTGCGCGAGGCCCGCGCCAGGACCTTCCAGCTCGTCCTCCCGCTCGACCCGTCGGACCTGAGCCGCCAGCATGACCCCCTGATGAGCCCCATCCTGTGGGACCTGGGCCACATCGCCCATTTCGAGGAGCTCTGGCTCACGCGCAACCTGGACGGCCCGATCGAGTTCGTGGAGATGCCGGGTCTGTTCAACCCCTTCGAGCATCCCAGGGCCACCCGCGGCGGGCTCCCCCTGCCGGATCTTGAGGAGTGCGCCCGGGTCATGGCGGACATCCGGGAGCGGGTCTGGGCCCGACTCGATGTGGCCGACTTCGAGCAGGGACCGGCCCTCCTGCGGGAGGGCTATGTGTACCGGATGGTCCTCCAGCACGAATATCAACACAACGAGACGATCCTCCAGACCCTGCAGCTGAAGCTGGGCGAGCCCTACCGCCCCGCGCTCCGGCGGGCCGTGCCGGCGGGGGCTCCAGTCGCGGCGCCGGGAGCCATGGTGACCTTCCCTGGGGGAGACGTGGTTCTGGGCACGGACGACCGGAGCGCCGCGTACGACAACGAGCGGCCCGCCCACGCGCGACGGATCGCGCCCTTCGCCATCGACGTGACCCCGGTGAGCAATGGCGACTACCTCGCGTTCATCGAGGCGGGCGGGTACCGTCGCCCCGAGCTGTGGACGGAGGCAGGTCTGACCTGGCTGGCCGAGACGGGCGTCGAGGCGCCGTTGTACTGGCGGTGTGTGGAGGGGGCCTGGCGGACCCGCGCGATGGATCGCGAGGGCCCGGTGGATCCGGTGCGGCCGGTGTGCCACGTCTCGTTCCATGAGGCAGAGGCGTACGCGCGTTTCGTGGGCAAGCGCCTGCCCACGGAGGCGGAGTGGGAGGTGGCGGCCGGATGGGACGGGGCACGAGGCGAGCGCCGGGCCTTCCCCTGGGGCGAGGAGCCGCCGACTGCGGAGCACGCCAATCTCGACCAGCTGGCCTTCGAGACCGCCCCGATCGGCGCCTACCCGCGCAACCTGTCCCCGCTCGGATGCTACGGCATGATCGGCGACGTGTGGGAGTGGACGGCGAGCGACTTCGGCGGGTACCCCGGCTTCGAGAGCTTCCCCTACGCCGAGTACTCCGAGGCCTTCTTCGGCAGCGAGTACAAGGTCTTGCGTGGCGGCTCCTGGGCCACTCGACCGGGGGCGATCCGCAACACCTTCCGCAACTGGGACTATCCGATCCGCCGGCAGATCTTCAGTGGCTTCCGCTGTGCCCGCGATGTCTAGGCCCGCCAGCGCCGTCCGGCGGCACGCCGGCTCCACCATGCTCGCGGAGGTGGTGCGCGGACTCTCCCGCCCCCAACCCGAGCTCTCCCCGAAGTACTTCTACGACCACCGGGGGTCGGAGCTGTTCGAGGCGATCACCCGATTGCCCGAGTACTACCTCACTCGCGCGGAGCGCGGGATCCTCGCGACGGAGATGCCCGCGCTAATCGAGCGGCTCGGCGTCCGGACCCTGGTCGAGCTCGGGGCGGGCAGTGGCGAGAAGACTCGCTGCATCCTGGACGCGATGAGCGCGGCCGGGACCGCGCGAGCGTACGTGCCGATCGACGTCAGCGCGAGCTTCCTGCAGGAGACCGCGAAACGGCTCCGCTTGGAGTACCCCGAGCTCGCCGTGATCCCGACGGTGGCCGACATCACCGAGGCGGTCAGGATCCCGAACGACCTGCCTGGCCCCGTGCTATTCGCGTTCCTGGGCTCCACCATCGGCAACTTCGCCCCTCCCGCCGCCATCCGGCTCCTCCACCGGGTGGCGATGGCCATGCCCGCCGGCGGGCATCTGCTTCTCGGCGCGGACCTGCGGAAAGACCCCGCCGTGCTGGAAGCCGCCTACGACGATGCAGCCGGCGTGACCGCGGAGTTCAACCGCAACATGCTGCGGGTGCTCAACCGGGAGCTCGGGGCCGACTTCGACCCGGACGGCTTCGCCCACCGGGCCGTCTACGAGCCCGAGTCCCACCGCATCGAAATGCACCTCGTCTCTCTCAGGGACCAGCGGGTGACTCTTCCGGGAGGCCGAGCTTTCCGATTTCCGGCGGGGTCGACGATCCGGACCGAGATCAGCTGCAAGTACGATCGAGCCAGCGTGACCGGCCTGCTCTCGGCCGCCGGGTTCGCGCTCGAGGAATGGATGACCGACGTCGAGGAGCGGTTCGCCCTGGCCCTGGCTGGTGCCGAGTCGTGACCTCCCCGGAGCCACTCCTGGAGGACCTCCGCGCCCGGGCCTTCCGGCCCCGCGCCGGGAGCGGCCGCCGCGCCATCGGCGCCGAGGTGGAGTTCCTTCCGGTCGTCGCCGCCACGGGACGCCGGGCTCCCGTGGAGGCCGGGCCCGAGCGCCCCGCGACCCTCACGGCGCTGCGCCGTCACGCGCCAGCGCTCGAATGGCGCGAGGGGCGGTCGGACAAAGGCACGCCGTACTTCGAGCTGCCGCACGGCGGCCGGGTCACCTTCGAGCCCGGCGGCCAGCTCGAGTACGCCTCGCCTCCGATCGCATCGGGCTCCGGGCTCGTTCGACGGCTCGAGGCGACGTCCCGAGCGTTGCACGAGGCGCTGGGCGAGGAGGGAATCGAGCTGGTGACTCTCGGGATCGATCCCGAGCGCTCGCTGGCCGAGGTGCCGCTGATGCTCTCCTCCGACCGCTACTGCCGGATGGGCGACTACTTCGCCTCGATCGGGCCGGCCGGGGTCCGCATGATGCGTCAGACCGCGTCGGTGCAGGTCGCCCTGGACTTCGGCGCCGAGCCGGGCCGGCGGTGGCGGCTGCTCAACGCCGCGGCCCCCTACCTCACGGCCCTGTTCGCCAACTCTCCGTGCTACGAGGGAAGGGCCACGGGATGCCAGAGCTACCGCGCCGAGACCTGGCGCACGCTCGATCCGGCGCGGACCGGCCTCTTTGACGCGGAGGGGGGAGACCCGGCCGAAGGCTATCACGCCTTTGCGCTCGCGGCTCCCGCAATGCTCCTCGGCGCAGTGGACGGCCGCTACGCGCCGTTCGGGGAGTGGTGGCGCTCGGGCCGGGCCACCCCGGCCGACTGGGATCTGCACCTGAGCACGCTCTTTCCGGAGGTCCGACCCCGAGGCTACCTGGAGGTTCGCTCGATGGACGCCCTCCCTCCGGAGGCGTACGCCATCCCGGTGGCCCTCCTGAGCGGGTTGGTCTACGACGGCGCCAGCCTCGGCGCGGCGCTCGACCTGCTGGGGCGGCCCGATCCGTCGCTGCTGGGCCGGGCCGCCGCCTCCGGCCTGCAGGACCCCGGAATCGCACGGGTGGCCCGGGACCTGATGCGGATCGGGCTCGCCGGGGCCCGGCGCCTCGGACCCCTGTTCTTCGACGAAGCCGACCTCGCCACCGCCGAGGAGTTCGCCGCCGAGCGGACCGAACACGCGCTCTCCCCGGCCGATCTCCCCTTCGGCGACGCCGCCCTCGGACTCCCACGCTGACGGCTCCGGTGGCGCCGCCGCCAGCCCTTCCTCTCTCGGCCGAAGGCGTATCGAAGCGCTTCGGGACCTTCCAGGCGCTGGACGACGTATCGCTCGACGTCGGCCCGGGGGAATGCGTCGCGCTGATCGGGGAGAGCGGCGCTGGCAAGTCCACACTGCTCCGCTGCTTCAACCGGACACTCGTACCCGACTCCGGTCGCGTCCTCCTGGGCGGTGTCGATGCGACCGCGTTGGACCCGGTGGCGGTGCGCCGGGCGACGGGCTACGTGCCCCAGGACGGGGGCCTGCTGCCCCATTGGCCTGTGCGCCGCAACGTGGAGCTGGTGCCCTGGCTCCTCGGCCGGTCGGACCGGCGAGAGGCG
The DNA here is from genome assembly GCA_041607595.1 of Gemmatimonadales bacterium. Lineage (GTDB taxonomy): Bacteria > Gemmatimonadota > Gemmatimonadetes > Gemmatimonadales > GWC2-71-9 > JBFIUJ01. The sequence goes on from JBFIUJ010000028.1 coordinate 13,133, forward strand.
GCGGAGCGGGCGCTCGAGCTCGTGGGCCTCCCGCCGGCCGAGTTCGCCGAGCGATGGCCTCGGGAGCTCTCCGGCGGCCAGCGGCAGCGCGTGGCCGTGGCGCGGGCGCTCGCGGCCCGCCCCGGGGTGGTGCTGCTGGACGAGCCCTTCGGGGCGCTGGACGCCATCACCCGCGCCGATCTCCAGCGGAGCTTCGCCGAGCTCCGGCGCGACCTCGGCGGGGAGTTCACGGCGCTCCTGGTCACCCACGACCTCCGCGAGGCGATCGCGCTGGCCGATCGGGTGGCGGTCCTCCGCGCCGGGCGGCTCGAGCAGGTCGCCGGGTCCGACGCCATGGTGCGGCACCCGGCGACGCCCTACGTGCGGGAGCTGCTGGTGCGGGCGGGAGTCGCGGTCCAGTGATCGCGCTGCTCCTGGCCCTCGTACCTCTCCAGGCGGTGCCGCAGACGGACACGGCGCCGGTGGTCGTGGCATCCAAGCCGTTCGGGGAGTCCTACCTTCTGGCGGAGATGTTCGCGCAGCTCTTGGAGGCCCGCGGATACGCCGTGGACCGCCGGCCGGGCCTCGGCGCCACCGAGGTGGCGTTCGGAGCCCTCCGCCAAGGAGCGGTGGACGTCTACCCCGAGTAC
>JBFIUJ010000029.1:0-13591 GCA_041607595.1 Gemmatimonadales bacterium
TATGAGTCCGCTGCTCTAACCACCTGAGCTAAGGGCCCGAGCGCCCTAAACATCGTACGGCCCCGGGGGCGTCGCCACCCCTCGGGGCCGTTCGATGGTCGGGTACCCCCCGGCTCAGCTGGCCGGCCCGCACCCGGCGAGCTCTGCCTCGCTCACCGGCTCGACCTTGACCGGCGCGGTGGTCCAGGCGTGCCGGCAGACCGCCCGCGCCGAGACGCCCTCGCCCAAGGGCGCGGCATAGAGGTAGGCGCCATAGGACTCGTACGCATGGCTGTTGACGTAGACCGAGCCGAACCCCCAACCCGGGAAGACCGGGGTGATCAACGCCAGCCGGCCGAGGGGAACCAGCACCCGCGCCACCTGGTCGCCGGTGCGGAGGAACTCCACCGCGTCGATCCCGCCCTCCAGGTTGAAGCGCTTGTTGTGCGGCAGGCTCTCGGTCCGGAAGGACTCGCGGGACGTCCGGATCAGCGCGGGACCGAAGAGGCCGCCGAAGCCGATCTCGTGCTCCACGTTGGGATAGGGCATCGGCGTACCCTCGAGCTCCACCCAGCTGAAGTACCCCCACTCGCCCTTCCTGAGCCTGGCAGTCCGGCTGAAGGGATACTCCTGCTCCTGGTACTCGGCGGGGAAGCCGAACAGCTGCGGCTGGAACCGGTGGCCCCCGAACCGCATCCGGAACGCGATCTGGTCCCCGTCCAGCGTCACGAACTCGATGGACGTGGGGAGCGACTGGACCGAAGAGGAGACGTACAGCCAATCGCCGTTGCCGGGCGACGTGGCCGGGACCCACTTCTCGCCCACCCGGGTCTCGGCCTCGACCGACGCGCCCTCGAGGAGCCCGGGGCGCCAGCGGAGTCGCATCCGGCTGTTGGTCACCGTGAACCGGGAGGTGACGCTCACGGGCCCGGTGACCCGGGAGCGCTTGCCGTCCAGGATGAGCGCCACGCCGACCACGACCACCTGCCGAGTCGCGCTCGCCGGCCCGCTCTGCAGCGTCAGGGTCGCGGCACCGGGCAGCAATGCCCGGAGGGATCCGTCGCCCCCCACCGCGATCACCGAGGTGTCCGACACTTCCGTGTCGACCACGGCCCGCGGGATCACGAAGTCGTTCGAGTCCCGCACGGTGACCCGCAAGGGCAGCGCGGCGTCCAGCGCCAGGGTGTCCGCCGAGAGGTCCACCTCGACGCGGGCGGGGACCTGGCGCACGTGGATCCGGAGCGTGTCGTGGATCCCCCAGGCGCTCATCACGAACCGCGCGTCCCCGACCGCATGCGCGAGCAGCTGCCCCTCGGGGGAGGCCGATGCGACCTTCGGATCGAGCGGCCGCCAGCTCGCCTCGAGATCGGGAATCCGGTTCCCGGCTCGGTCGCGCACGTCGGTCGGCAGCGATCGACCGAGACCGAGCATGTTGAGGGTGTCCACCCGGCCCACCACGCGGACCGGAGTCGCCGCGGCGGGGCGCTCCATCGGATCGGTGGGCGATCCGCATCCGAGCGCCAGGAGCGCCGGGAAGAAGAGAAAGATCTGCGCGAGGCCCTTGCGGGCCGCCGCTGGCTGTGCCTGGTGCATGTCGCCCGTCTCCGATACCGGTCCTGAGTTCGAGCGGCGGGATCTTCGGCCGCTCGTGAGCCGGATCGAGCGCAGACGCACCAGCGCCGCCTCCCGATCCACTCACTGGTATCGGTCGACGGCGCGATTTCATTACCGTTGATTGCTGTATACTTCTTATACGACTATACAGTCAAGTAATATATCTACAATAGGATACAACGTACATTATCTATACGGCATATGTGGGCTACTTGGATCACAATCCCAAACCTTGCAGCCCGCGAGCTTCCTCAGGCCTTCTGCTGGGCCGCCACCACCTTCTCGTAGAGAGCCAGGTGCCGGAGCGCCATCTCCCGGCGAGTGAACCGCTCGGCCGCCCGGAGCCGTCCGGCCTCGCCCATCCGCCGGCGCGCCTCCGGGTCGCCCGCCAGGGTCCGCATCGCGCCGGCCAGGGCCTCGACGTCCCGCAGGGGCACGGACAGTCCGGTCTCCCCAGGGAGGTTCACCTCCCGGACGCCACTGGGCAGGTCGGTGGTGATCACCGGGCGCCCGGCCGCCATCGCCTCCACCAGCACGAGTCCGAACATCTCCTGGACCGAGACCGACGGCAGCACGAGGAAATCGGCGTCGGCCATGCGCCGAGGCAGGTCCTCGTCCGGGTACTCGCCGTACCACCGGACCCGCTCGCTCACGGCCAGCGCCTGGGCCAGGGTCTTCAGCCGTCGCTCCTCGGGCCCCGAGCCGACCACGTCGAGTCCCAGCCCCGGCACCAGCTCGAGCGCACGGAGCAGCACGTCCACGCCCTTGAACCGCACCAGCCGCCCGATGAAGAGCGCCCGGGGGCGTGTCTTCCCTCCCCCACCGTCCCGGGCCGGCACCGCGTTCCACCGCTCCTGCTCGATCCCGAACGGGATGACCTCCACCTTCGACTCGTATCCCTCCAGCTCCTCGCACAGCGCGATGTGCGCCCGACTCGGCACCACGATCGCGGCGGCGCGGCGCAGTGCCGTGCGGGCGAGCCACCGATGGAGGAAGGAGCCCCGGCCATCGGCATGCTGGGTGACCACGAGCGGGGTCCGCCGCCCGCGCAGGAGCCAAGCCAGGTCGGCCAGGGCGTGGGGATGGTGCAGGTGGATCACGTCCGCCCGCCGCCAGGCGGCGGCCAGATACCCCGGCGCCAGCTCCTGCGAGCCGAGGTTGCCCAGCGAGAAGGCCCGCGTCACTCGGGAGCGGCTGCGGTTTCCCGCCCGCGGCCGGAGCTGCCGCTCCACGGCGAGAACCTCCGCGTCGTGCCCCAGCTCGGCCGCCCCCTCCGCCAGGTCTTGGACGACGCGCTCCATGCCGCCCGAGTGCGGCCAGTAGTATTTCGCCAGATAGAGGATGCGCATCACTCGGCGGTCCGGGTGGGGGTGCACAAGTATACACCGAGGAGCGAGGGCGGACGCAGCCCTTGGTGCCGTGGCCCGGCGCGGCGATAATAGGGGGCCTTCAACCCACGATCCCGTGCGCGCGCTCCTCCTCTCCCATACCTACGCCGATCCCGCGAGCCGGGGCAAGCTGCGCGCGCTCGTGGCCCAGGGGTGCACCGTCAGCGTCGCCGTCCCGGAGCGCTGGACCGACGCCGGCGGCCAGCGGACGTTCGTGTCCCCCTACGCCAGCGAGGGAGGGGTCCGGATCGCGCCGATCCGGGTGCGGGGCGCGGACGGTCCGGTCCGCTCCGCCCGGTGGAGCCGCGACCAGCTCCGCCGACTCCTGACCGACTTCCGGCCCGAGATCGTGCAGGTAGAGGAGGAGCCGGGATCTCGGGTGGCCGACCTCGTCACCCGGCTGGCCGAGGGGCTCGGCGTCCCCGCCGTCGCCTTCACCGGCGACCCCTTTCCGGACGACGTCTCCTTCTGGGCAGAGCGGCGGCGGCGCGCCACCCTGGCGCGGTCCCGCGGGATCGTCGCCGCCCATCGGCTGTCGGCGGCGCACGCCGGACGGATGCGCCCCGGCCTCCCGGTCGAGGTGATCCCCCAGGTCGCCGTGGCCCTGCCCTCCGCGCCGACCCATTCCGCCGAGCCCACCTTGCGGGTCGGATTCGTCGGCCGACTCGTGCCGGAGAAGGGGCTCGACGCGCTGTTCCGGGCCTGCGTGAAGCTGCAGGGCGCCTGGACCCTGACCGTGGTCGGCAGTGGGCCAGCGCTGGAGCCGCTCGAGGCGCTGGCCGAGCGGCTGGGCATCGGATCACGGGTCACCTGGCTCGGCGGCCTCTCCCGCGCGGATCTGTCGTCCCTCTGGCCGACCCTGGGTTGCCTGGTCGCGCCCTCCCGAACGGCGGTGCGGTGGATCGAGACCTATCCGGTGGCCTGCCTCGAGGCGATGGCCCACGGCGTACCGGTGGTGGCCTCCGACTCCGGAGCGCTGCCCGAGTTCGTCGGCGGCGCCGGCCTCGTCGTGCCGGAGGACGACGTCGGCGCCCTCTGCGGGGCACTCCTCCGGCTCTGCCGCAGCACCGGCGAGCGCGAGTCCATCGGGACCGCCGGCCGGCGCCGCGTCGTGGAGGAGTTCTCCGAGGACGCCCTGGCTCGGAAGACCCTGGCCTTCTGGCGGCGGCTGCTCGCAAGGCCTTGACCTGGGCGGACTTGCCGGGCATCTTCGCTCCCCATGCTCATCCCTAGCTTCTTCCGCCGGCTGCCGGCCCTGGCATGCTGGCTCGCCCTCTTACTTCCGTTCGTTCCGAGCCCCGCCGGCGCCCAGCAGCCCACGCCGGAGCAGGCCCGTCGACTGCTGGAGACCAGGCCCGACCTGGTCCGGCAGCTGCGGGAGCGGATCGGCGGCTCCGGCCTCACCCCCGACCAGATTCGGGCTCGGCTGCGGGCGGCCGGCTATCCCGAGACCCTGCTGGACAACTACCTGAGCGCGGCCGACACGACCGCGGCCCCGACGCCGGGCAGCAACGTGTTGGACGCGATCCGGCTCCTCGGCATCGTCGGCGCGGGCGACCTCGACTCCCTGCGCGCGTTGACCGACTCCGCCCGGGCCGTCGCCGATTCGCTCCGGGCGGACTCGCTCGCGCTCGAGGAGCGGGGCCTCCGCGTCTTCGGGCTGCAGGTGTTTCGCCGCTCGACCACGCAGTTCCAGCCGGGGCTTTCGGGGCCGGTGGACCCGACCTACCAGCTGGGGCCCGGGGACGTGCTGGTGTTGCTGATCACGGGGGACGTGGAGCTGGCGCACACGCTGGAGGTGAACCGCGAGGGCTTCGTGGTGATCCCGCAGGTGGGAAGCCTCTACGTGGCCAACCTGACGCTCGGTCAGCTCGAGGACGTGCTCTACGGCCGGCTCGGCCGGGTGTACTCGGGCGTGCGGAGGGGACCCGCCGCGACCACCAAGTTCCAGGTCACCGTCGCCCGGCTCCGGACGATCCAGGTGGTGGTGGTGGGCGAGGTCGCCCGGCCCGGCTCCTACCCCCTCTCCAGCGCGGGCACGGTCCTGACCGCGCTCTACGTGGCGGGCGGCCCCCTCCCCACGGGGAGCTTTCGGCACGTCCTCCTGCGCCGAGCGGGGGCGGTGGTCGACTCGCTCGACCTCTACGACTACCTGCTGGCCGGGGACAGCCGGCGCGATGCCCGGCTCCAGCATGGGGACATCATCTTCGTCCCGGTGCGGGGGTCCCAGGTGAAGCTAGTGGGACGGGTGACCCGCCCCGCGATCTACGAGCTGAAGGCGCCCGAGACCCTGCGCGACCTCATCGCGGCCGCCGGCGGGTTCGAGCCGGACGCGTTGCAGCGGCGGATCCAGATCGAGCGCATCCTGCCTCCGGCGCTCCGGGAGCCCGGACGGGACCGGATCGTGTTGGAGATCGGCCCGGAGCAGCTGGTCGAGGGGGTGCCGGCCTTTCCTCTGGAGCCGGCCGACTCGGTCACGGTCTTCAGCGTCGCCGAGCGGCGGCGGGGGTTCGTGACCGTGAGCGGCAACGTTTGGGTGCCGGGGCCGGTGGGCTGGCGCCAGGGCATGCGCCTCAACGAAGCCATCCGGCTCGCGGGCGGCCCGAAGCCGGACGTCTATCTGGGCCAGGTCCTGGTATCTCGGCTCCAGAGCGATTCGACCCGGATCCAGCTGCGCTCGTCCTTTCAGGACTCGACCGGCACCGTGACGAACGATCTCCTCCTGCTGGACGAGGACGAGGTCGAGATCTTCTCCCGGACCGACTTCCGGCCGGAGCGGTACGTCGCGGTGACCGGCGCGGTGCGCAAGCCGGGCCGGGTCCCCTTCCGCTCGGGGATGACGCTCCGGGACGCGCTCCTCCAGGCGGGAGGCCTCACCGAGGACGCGTTCCTCACCGAGGCCGAGATCGCGCGGCTGCCCCAGGACCGCTCCGGCGGGCGGGTGGCCGCGACGCTCCGGGTCCCCCTCGATTCCAGCTATCTATTCGGCCGCTCCCCCGACGGCGCGTACATCGGCCCTCCCGGGCTGCCCGCCCCAGCCAGCGGCGCGCCGGAGACGGCCCTGGAGCCCTACGACAATGTCCTCGTCCTGCGCCAGCCCGACTGGGAGCTCCAGCGCGTCGTCGCCATCACCGGCCAGGTGAAGTACCCCGGCCGCTATAGCCTGCGCCGCAAGACCGACCGCCTGCTCGACCTCATCCAGCGCGCCGGTGGCCTCACGGCCGAGGCCTACCCGGACGGCGTCGAGTTCCACCGCGCCGCCGGCCGCAAGGGACGGATCGGCATCGACCTCCCCCGGGTACTGCGGGACTCGCGCTTCCGCGACAACCTCGTGCTGACCGGCGGCGACTCGATCCACATCCCGGAGTACAACCCGGTGGTGACGGTCTCCGGCTCGGTCAACTCGCCGGTGGCGGTGGCCCACGTGCAGGGAAGGAGCGTGGATTTCTACATCGCCGCGGCGGGCGGATTCGACCGGGTGGCCGATCGGGGGCGGACCTACGTGGTCCAGCCCAACGGCAAGGTCGAGAGCGTGAAGCGCCGGTTCCTGCTGCCCGACTCGAAGCCCAAGCCCCTGGCCGGGGCGGTGGTCTTCGTGCCCCAGCGGGATCCGACCGACCGCAAGGACTACGTGGCGATCTTCGGCTCTGTCGCCCAGATCCTGGCGAGCGTGGTCACCATCCTCGTCGTGGCCACGCGGTAGGCTGCGGCCCGAAAGCAGATGCGGCGCCGGGAGCGATCCCGACGCCGCGCGCGTCTGGGCCCCTCCGGCCGGATCAGGCCCCGGATTCCTGTGGCGCCGCGCCCGCGCCCGAGGCCCGGCCCGACTTGTTCCGGATCGGCATGGCCGATCCGGACGGGTTGTAGTCCAGGACCAGCCGGAGCAGCACCTGGCGCAGCTCGTCCGCCGTGGCGCCCCGGGTGGACAGCTCGACCAGCTCGTCCACCAAGCCGGCGATCCCGGCCGGGAGCATCCCGTTTCGGGCCCGCAGGATCTTGGGATGGCCGGTGGGGACAGCCGACTCCGAGCTGAAGAAGAGCTCCTCGTAGAGCTTCTCGCCCGGCCGGGCGCCGGTGAAGCGCACCTCGATGTCGGCCCCGACGTCGAGCCCGGAAAGCCGGATCAGGTCCGTCGCCAGGTCCACGATCTTGACGGGCTCCCCCATGTCCAGCACGAACACTTCCCCGCCCCGCCCCAGCGCCCCGGCCTGGAGCACCAGCTGGACCGCCTCCGGGATCGTCATGAAGTAGCGGCGCATCTCCGGATGGGTCACCGTCACCGGGCCGCCGGCCTGGATCTGCCGCAGGAAGGTGGGGACCACGCTGCCGCGGCTGCCCAGCACGTTGCCGAAGCGTACGGCCACGAAGTTCCGGTGCTGCAGCTCCGCCACCTCTTGGACGATCAGCTCCGCCACCCGCTTGGTCGCTCCCATCACGTTGGTCGGGCGGACCGCCTTGTCGGTCGAGATCAGCACCAGGTGATGGGTGCCGAACTCCGCGGCGAGCTCGACCACGTTGCGCGTACCGAGCACGTTGTTCGACACCGCCTCCGCGACATTGGCCTCCATCAGCGGGACATGCTTGTGCGCGGCGGCATGGAACACCGCGAACGGCCGATAGCGCTCGAAGGCCGCGCGCATCCGGTCGCGGTCCCGGATGTCCGCGATGACCGGCACCATCGCCACCGCGGGGAAGCGGGCCTCCAGCTCCTGGAGGATATCGAAGATCGAATTCTCGCCGTGGCCCAACAGCACGATGGACTTGGGCTCGAGCCGGGCCAGCTGGCGGCAGAGCTCGCTCCCGATGGAGCCGCCCGCGCCCGTGACCAGCACGGTCTCCTGGGCCGCGTGGGTCCGCACCAGCTCGAGGTCGGTCTCGATGGGCTCGCGCCGCAGGAGATCCTGGATCTCCACCTGGCGGAGGGACGTGACCTTCTTCCGCCCCGAGAGGATGTCGTGGAGCCCGGGGACGGTGCTGGTCTTGATGCCGATCTGGGAGGCGGAGCGGACGACCTTGCGGACCACGCGGCCTGGCGCCGTGGGCATCGCGATGATCAGCTCGCCCACGCCGAGGCGGGCCACCAGCTCGGGGATGTCGTCCAGGGAGCCCAGGACCGGCAGGTTGTAGAGCCGGTGCCCGTGCTTCGCCGTGTCGTCGTCCACGAAGCCGACGGGATTCAACCCCAGCTGCGGGTTCTCCCACAATTGCTTGGCGATGATCCCGCCGGCCGCGCCCGCCCCCGCGATCAAGACGCTCGCGTCGTCTCGCCGACGCTGGCGCGCGGGCCGCTGGCTGAGCATCCGGAGCAGGAGACGGGGGAGGGCGATCGCCGCGGTCGAGAAGAAGCCGTCCATCAGGAGGACGGAGAAGGGCACCCGCGCCGCCGTGAGCCCGGTGAGCGGCAACACCGCCGCGCCGACCAGGAGCGCGACCCCGGCCGCGAGGAGGCCCGCGACCACGATCCGCTCGACCTCGGCGATGCTCGCGTACCGCCACAGCCGGCGGTAGAGGCCGATCCCCCAGAACGAGAGGAGCTTCAGGGGGATCGCGATGGCCACGAACCAGAGCGCGATGGTCCGCTGCCCTTCGCCCCAGACCCAGCCGTCGAAGCGCAGGCAATACGCCACCACGACCGAAGCCGTCAGCAGCGCGGCGTCGAGCAACAACAAGTACCTATTGCGCAGATGGATCGATTTCAAAGACGGACTCTCAGGGCGAAGAGCCGGCCAAGATCTGTGAGTCCCCCAATTAGCGGTCCTGTGTGGAAAAAGTCAAGCTATTGTACGAATTGAGCTTAGGCCCATTCTGCCGGGCCGCCTCTCAGTCGCCCTGAGCCGCGGCCCACGCCACGGTCTGTCCCAGCCCCTGGGCGACGGAGATCAGCTGGAGGTCTCCTAACTCCTTTCTGGCGCGAGAGATATCCGCGACTGAATCCCGGACGTCCCCCGGCCGAGGAGGCTCGAACCGGACCTCGGCGCAGAGCCCGGTCGCCTCCTCCACCATCCGGAGAAGGTCCCGAACGGTCGTCATCGCGCCGCCCCCGACGTTGTAGACGTTGCCCGGAGCCTGCGGCGACTCCAGCGCGAGCAGGTTCATCTGGACCACGTTGTCTACGTAGGTGAAGTCGCGACCCTGCTCTCCGTCGCCGAAGATGGTCACCGGCCGTCCCTGTCGGATGGCACGGAGGAACCGGGGCAGCACCGCCGCGTAGGGCGAATCCCACCCCTGCCGGGGGCCGAACACGTTGAAGTAGCGCAGCGCCACGGTCTCGAGCCCGTAGGAACGAAAGAACGCGCTGCAGTACTGCTCCCCCGAGAGCTTGGACACGGCGTAGGGGGAGATCGGGTGGGGACGGTCGGCCTCCGAGCGGGGCAGCTTCGGCTCCGGACCGTATACCGACGAGCTCGACGCGTACACGACGCGGCGCACCCCGGCCTCCCGGCTGGCGACCAGCAGGTTCAGCGTTCCGGTGGCGTTGACCTCGTGGGTCGTGTGGGGATCTTCGATCGACCGGGGGACCGACGGGAGCGCCGCCTGGTGCAGCACGTGGGTCACTCCTATGAGCGCCCGCCGGCAGGCATCGATGGACCGCACGTCGCCCTCGACCAGCTCGACTCGGTCGAGCAGGTCAACGACGTTCTCCCGATGTCCGGTGGCGAAGTTGTCGAAGATGCGGACTTCGCATCCCCGGGCGAGCAGGGCGCGGGCGAGGGTGTTGCCGATGAACCCGGCACCGCCGGTGACCAGATACTTGGCTGCCACGAACTGCGTTCCTTTCTCCAGATGGCCCGGGCTAGCGTCCGTCGTGCGAGGCGGCGGCCTCCCGCCGGCGCCCGAAGAAGCGCCAGACGCGCCGGAGATCCCCCAGGGCTTCGGCGCCGAGCCGCCGCAGGTGTTGCGCCTCGGTCGGATCCGCCGCCTGGGTGGCCCGGGCCAGCTCCCGTCCGAAGGCGAAGCCGACCGCCGCCAGGCCGCCGACCAGGAGGGCCAGGAGCCCCTTGAGCGCGAGGCGACGGCTGTCGGGGCGCGCCGGAACGAGCGGGGCCTCGATGATGGTGATCACCGGGGTGTTGCGGACCTCTTCGATGCGCGCCTTCTCGGATGCCTCGGCGAGCGAGGTGTAGAGCTGCTGCCGCATCGCCACCTCGCGCTCCAGCCGATCGTGTTGGAAGCTGAGCTGGGCCGAGGAGCGAAACTCGCGGTTCTGTTGGAGAAAGGCCTGGAGCCGGTCCTCGGCGGTCCGCAGGTTCTCCCGGGCCTCCTCGAGCCGGGCCTCGATGAAGGTCCGCTCCTGGGTGGCCTGCGAGCGCCGCTTCTCCAGGTCGAACGTGTTCACCAACCCCAGCAGCCGATCCGCGATCTGCTGCGCTAGCTCGGGGGTGCGGGCTCGCGCCGCGAGCCGGACGACGCTCGTCTTCAACCCGGTGCTCACGACGAGCTGCTCGCGCAGCAGCTTCACCGCCTCCTCGCGCCGCAGCTCGGGCGTCGACTGGCCCATCTTGTAGAGCGTGATCAGGTCCGCCCGGACCGTGTCGCCCCCGTCGACGACGCGATACTCGGTGGTGACCGCCTCGCGCAGGATCGGATCCGAGCCCACCAGCTCGGCGTAGAACTCAGGCGACTGGCCCGGATCCTCCGTCGGCACGTTCACCCCGAGCTGGGCCGCGAGACCCGCCAGCCGCGAGAGCGAGCCGGCGTTGGACTGCGGCATGAAGGTCGCCTTCGCGGTCCAGGTCCGCGGGAGAACCAGCCCCACCCCCACGACCAGGAAGGCCAGGACCACCGGCAGCCCGATGACGATCCGCCGATGGCGGAGGAGCACGTTGACGATGCCGAGCAGCGAGAGCTCGCGCGGGGCGTCGGCGGCGTGTCGGACGTCGGTCATCGGTCTCCGCAGGGGAAGGCGCTGGGGCGGCCGGGAATATACATCCGGCGCCCGGTCAGGACAGGCCGCCCAGACGCTCCTGCCGACGCACGAGCCCCCAGAGCCCCGCCGCGGCGGCGGGCACGAGGACCACCCAACCACCCGCGCCGGTGCGCCACCAGAGCCCGCCGACCGTTACCCCGAGGAGAGCGAGCGCCGCGTAGAGCGCGCTCACCCGGCCGTGCGACCATCCGCTCTGGGCCAAGCGCTGGTACAGATGCGTGCGATGCGCTTCCGCCAGGCGCTCCCGCCGACCGATGCGGCGCAGCACCGTGAAGGCCGTGTCGAACACGAAGGGCCACACCGCGAGGATGCCCAGCACGGCATGCGGACCGGGGGACTCCCACGCGGACGGTGGCCGGTGCAGCAGCGGCAGAACCGCGAAGGTGAAGCCCAGAAAGGCGCTCCCCACGTCGCCCATGAAGATCCGTGCCGGCGGCCAGTTCTCCCGGAGGAAGCCGGCACAGGAGACCGCGAGGCACCCGGCGAGCACGCCCGCCGATGCGTCTCCCGCGACCCAGGCGAGCGCGCCCCAGCCCAGCCCGGCCACCACGCCCTGGGACCCGGCGATGCCGTCGATCCCATCCATGAAATTGTAGGCGTTGGTGAGGCCGACGATCCACACGAGCGACAGCACCGGCCCGGCCCATCCCAGCCGGAGCGTGCCGAGCCCGGGCAGCGTCACCTCGCTCCAGGCGCCCAGCACCGCGAGAGCCGCCACCCCCGCCAGGGCGTGTGCCGCCAGCCGAACCCGGTGGGAGAGCGAACGGAGATCGTCGAGCCAGCTGACGCCGGCCACCAGGGCGGCGCCCGCCAGGTAGGCCGCGACCGCTCCCGGCCGGTCCACCCCGAAGACCAGGAAGCTGAGGAGCCACCCGCCCAGGCCCGCCGCCACGATGGCGAGGCCGCCGCCGCGGGGGGTCGGGGTCGTGTGCGAGCTGCGGGGATTCGGGATGTCCAGCAGACGGCGCCGCTCGGCCCACCGCCGCACCACACCGAGCAGCCCGAGGCAAGCGGCGAAGACGAGCGCGGCGAGTCCGGCCAAGGCGATCGTGGTGCTCATACCGAGCGGTACCATCGCGCCACGCGATCCAACCCCTCATCCAGCGAGACCGGCGGGCGCCAGTCGAGCTCCCGCCTCGCCTTGTCAGCATCCACCGCGAGGGAATCGCAGAGCCGCGCCATCACGTCGCCCCGCCCGACGGCACCCGCCGCCAGACGGAGGAGCCCCACGGGGACGTTCACCAATCGGGCCGGCCGTCCCAGCGCGTGTGCCAGCGAGCGGATCAGCCCCGGCGTGGAAAGGGCCTCGCCGTCCGAGACGAGGTAGGTCTCCCCGGCCGCGGCCGGATGCCGGGCACAGCGCACCACCAGGTCCGCCAGGTTGTCGAGGCCGACCAGGCTGCGGCGGTTTGCCACCCGGCCGAGGGGTAGCGGGACGCCGCGGGAGACCCAGGCGAGGAGGCGAAGGAAGTTGCCGCCGACCCTCGGCCCGTAGACCAGCGGGGGCCGGACCACGACGATCTCGAGCCCCGTCTCCCCGGCCACGCGGCGCAGCACCCGCTCGGCCGCGAGCTTGGAGCGCCCGTAGGCGTCCTCCGGGGATGGGGGGTCGGACTCGGTGAACGGCCGCCCCGGCGGGGTCCGCTCCCCGTGCACTTTCACGCTGCTGACGAAGACGAGCCGCCGCGCCCCGGCCGCAGCCGCCGCTCGCGCGAGCCGCTCGGTCCCCTGCACGTTCACCCGGCCGAAGGCGGCGTCGGGATCGGTGTGGGTCTCGCGCATGACGTGCACCCGGGCGGCCAGGTGCACGACTGCTTCGACGCCGACGAGTGCGGCGCTCCAGTCGGTCTCGGGCCCGATCTCTCCCACAGCGACTGGCTCGGGCAGGTCCTCCATCTCGCGAGGCGCGGATCGTACCGCAGGCCGGACCGTCCACCCCGCGGCGGCCGCCGCCCGGACCACGGCGAGACCCACGAACCCCGCGGCGCCGGTCACCAGGAGCCGGCTCAAGCGAGCAGCCGATCGTAGAGGTCGAGGGTCTGGGCCACGACATGCTCCACGCCGAACTCCGATTCCGCGAGCCGGCGGCTGCGCTCCCCCATGCGGCAACGAAGGGCGGGATCCTCCAACATCCGCCGCAGGGCGGCCGCGAGCGCTGGAGCGTCCCGCGGAGGAACGAGGAGACCATTCTCCCCCTCCCGCACGACCTCGCGGCAGCCGGGGACGTCGGTGGCGACCAGGGGCAGCCCACTGGCCGCGGCCTCGACCAGAGCCTTGGGGAAGCCCTCGCGATACGAGGGCAGGCACGCCACGCTGCAGCTGCGAAGCGCCTCCGGCATGTCGCTCCGATGGCCCCACCACTCGACCGCCCCGCTCGCCTGCCAGGCGGCGAGCTCCGCCAAGGTGAACGACCCTGGATTCCCCGGGTCCGTCCCGCCCGCGAGAACGAACCGGCCGGCAACTCCCTCCGCCCGGAGGATCTCCGCCGCCCGCACGAACTCGGCGACGCCCTTGTGTCGCAGCATCCGGGCCGGGAGGATCACGATCGGCGGTTCGGGCGGGCCCGCCGCCGCGGGGTGGAACTCCTCGAGGTCCACGCCGGCTCCGCGCATGAGGACCGCGGGGGCCCTCAGCACGCCGAGCTGGGCGAGGAGCCGGTGGTCGTCCGGGTTCTGGAGCACCA
>JBFIUJ010000030.1:0-13537 GCA_041607595.1 Gemmatimonadales bacterium
GCCGAGTGGCGGCGAGGCGAGTTCCTGCGGATCGAGTCCGCGGCCGGCGACGGATCGCGGGCGCCGGCGATCGGCCAGGCGATCTGGCGCTTCGCCGGAGATCCCGATGCGGCGGTCAACCTGCTCCTGAGTCACGAGGCCGATCTGCTCGAGACGGTCACGTCGCCCGACCGGATCAGCCGGCTGGAGGCGGACCCGGCCTTCGTCCTGATGCCGTACCCGGCGGCGGTGTATGGCTTCCTGGGGTTCCGGGTGAGCGAGGGACCGCTCGCCGACCGGGCGGTCCGGCGGGGGCTGGCCCGGGCGGTGGACCGGCAGACCATGGCCTTGGCGGTGTTCGGCCCGGGGACGATCGCCCCACCCGGGCCGATGTCCCAGCTGAGCTGGCTGTGGAGCGACAGTCTGGCCGTGCTGCCTTTCGATTCGGCGGGCGCGGGTCGGGCGCTGGACGAGGCCGGCTGGCCCAGAGGGTCGGACGGGGTGCGGCGCCGGTTCGGCCTGCCCTTGGCCTTCGAGATCCTCGTGCCGGCCTCGAGCGCCTCGCGCCGCCGCCTCGCCATCGCGCTGGGCGACGCGTGGCGCCGGCAGGGGGTCGAGGTCGCCATCGCGGCCGTGGACTTCCCGGCCTTTCAGCAGCGGCTGCAGGCCGGTCGCTTCGACGCCTACATCGGCGCGTGGCTCGACGAGCCCAGCCCAAGGAGCCTGGCGGATCAGTGGACCCGCGCCGGTTGGGGGACCCTCAACCACGGGAAGTACGCCAACCCGAGGCTCGACACGCTCGTCGCCCGGGCGCTGCGGGAGGCGGACCCGGGCTTTGCGAAGCGCCTGTGGCGCGAGGCCATGGACACCCTGAACGCGGATGTGCCGGCGCTCTTTCTCTACGCGCCGGTGCAGCGGGCGGTGGTGGCCAAGCGGCTACGCGAGGTGTCGCTGGATCCGTACCGGTGGCTGAGCGGCTTGTCGAGCTGGGGAGTGGCGGAGGACCGCGGGGGCGACTAGCCTCGGATGTGGACCGTCGGGGGCCGGCGAGCGCCTAGCGGCGCCCGGACATGAAGGCCTCGAAGACGTCGGGTCGCCACCAGTGACGGCACTCCCGCATCTGCTGCATGGCGGCCTCCGGGGTATGGGCCGGCTTGTAGCTGCGGGTGGTCGTCAGGGCGTCGAAGACGTCCGCGATGCAGATGATCTGGGCGTCGAGCGGAATCTCGTCGCCCCGGAGGCCGTCGGGGTAGCCCGACCCGTCGAGCTTCTCGTGGTGCCAGCGGATGATGGGCTTGATGTCCCAGGGGAAGTCGATCGCGCCCAGGAGCTCCAACCCGTACAGCGGATGCTGCTTGATGATCTCGAACTCCTGGGGCGTCAGCCGGCCAGGCTTGTTCAGGATCTCGTGGGGCACCCGCACCTTCCCGACGTCGTGCAGGTAGGCGCCGAGCCGGATCGTCGTCTGCACGTCCTCCGGCAGCTTGAGCGCGAGGGCCACGGAGAGGGCATAGCCGGCCACGCGCTCGCAGTGCCCGTAGGTATAGCTATCCGCCGATTCGATCGACTCGCCCCAGTCCCGGACGACCGTGAGGTAGGTGTCCTCGAGACGCGTGACCCGACCCGCGATGTCCACCACGTCGCCGGCCGCCTCCAGGCGCCGGAACAGGCGGTGGGCCCCGTTGAGGAGCCGGAGGGCCTCCTGGTTGCGTCCCACTCCCTGGCAGAGCACGGCCAGCTCTCGGGTCGCCTCCGCCTCCTCCAGGGGGTAGTGCCACTGCGAGGCGAGCTCCATCGCCTGACGGAGGCGAGCCTCGGCCAGGGCCGGAGAGCCGGTCTCCCGATAGAGCATGCCCAGGAAGCGATACGCGGCAGCCTTGCCGTCCTTGGCGCCCAGCCGATCGAAGATGGTGAGGGCGGCTTCGGCGCTCTGGCGGGCGTCCTGGTACTGCTGGACCGCCAACAGGACTTCGGTGCGGTTGAGCAGGCCGAGGCCTCGCAGCTGCACGTCGCCAATCGCCTCGGCGATCTCCAACGTCCGGCGGAAGTGCTCATCCGCCTCCTCCCACCGCTCGCGATCCGCCGAGAGCATGCCGAGATTGTGGTACGCGATGGCACACCCGCGCTCGTCGCCCATGGCGCGGAACGCGTCCAGCGAGTCGCCGTAGTGCGCGGCCGCCTGGGAGAGGTCCCCCCGGATGTTGGCCAGGATCCCGAGGTTCTGCTGGATCCGGCCGCGGAGCGCGAGGCTCCCGCCGCCCAGACGCAGGGCCTCGGTATAGGCCTGGCGGGCCGAGTCGTAGGCGCCGGCCTCCAGGTCGAACCCCGCCCGGGTATTGAGCGCCTCGGCCATGAGCTGATGGTCGTCCAGCCGGCAGGCCCCCTCGTAGCTGAGCCGGCAGTACCGAAGCGCGTCTTCTCGACGATTGCTCTGGTGATGCATCACCGCGAGCCGCCGGAGGGACTCGACCGTGACCCGAGGCGCATCCCCCGCCGCCGCCGCCTCGTAGCTGCGGATCGCCTGGGAGACGCGGCCGTTCCGCTCGTGCCGCCGCGCCTCCTCCAGCGCGGCCTCGGGCGAGGCGGGCGCCGGATCCGGCGCGACACCGGGCGCGGGAATCCCGCCGGGCTCCTGGGAGGTCACCCGGTCAGCCGGCTGCATGACTTCGAGGCGTGGCCCGGAGGGCCGACAGTTCGTTCGCGCATAGGCTCCTGCCTCAATCATCGGCGGCCCGATCCGCGAGGTGTAGCCGCGGGTGAGCCGCCTGTCCTGGAGAGCAAGGCGCGTACCCAGAGGACCCGGCTGGCCGCCGAGACCGGCTCGAGGGGGACGATGACGTCCAAGTGACGCTTTCACTGGGGTTTAGGGACCATGGCCGTCCCGATTCCGTCGCGGCCGGCCCAGCCGGTGCTCGCCGGGGGATCGCATTGCGCCGGGTGAGCCGCGGGACCTCCGGGGGCCGGGCGCGAGCCCTCGGGCTCGGGCTCCTCCTCCTGGCGACGGCCTCCTGCGGCGGCGGCCGGGCGGACCTGGTCCTCCGTGGGGGGGCGGTCTACACGATGCAGCCCGAGGCCCAGTGGTCGGAAGCCGTGGCGGTGCGGGACGGCCGCATCGTCTTCGTCGGGCCGGACGCCCTGGTGGAGCGGTGGATCGGGCCGGGGACCCGGGTGGAGCGGATTCCGGGGCGGATGGTCCTGCCCGGCCTGCACGACTCGCATGTGCACCCTCTGACCGGAGGGCTGGAGCTGGGGGAGTGCGATCTCAACGGGCTCGAGGCCAGGGCCGAGATCCTGTCCGCCATAGGCCGCTGTGCCGTCGATCTGCCGAATGGCGCCTGGCTCCGGGGCGCGGGTTGGGCGCTCCCGGCGTTCCCCGGCGCCAATCCCTCTCGCCGGCTGCTCGACTCGCTGGTGCCGGACCGGCCGGCCTACCTCGCCGCGATGGACGAGCACTCCGCGTGGGTCAACAGCCGGGCGCTGGCGGCGGCCGGGATCACCCGGGAGACGCCGGATCCGCCGGGCGGCCGGATCGAGCGCGGGCCGGGCGGGGTTCCGAGCGGCACACTGCGCGAGAGCGCCATGGGGCTGGTCCAGCGTCTCCTGCCCGCCTACACTCTGGAGGATCGAATCGCGGCCCTGCGGCGGGTGCTGCCCCAGGCGCACGCGGTCGGACTCACCTCGCTGGTCGAGGCCAACGCGACGCCGGAGATGCTCGAGGCCTACGCCGCGCTGGAGCGCTCCGGCGGGCTCACGGCGCGGGTCGTGGCGGCGCAGCGGGTGGATCCCGACCGTGGCCCGGAGCAGGTGGAGGACTTGCTCCACGCGCGCGACGGCCTGGGGGGGAGGCGGTTCCGCCCGACGGCGGCGAAGATCTTCGCGGACGGGGTGATCGAATCTGGGACGGCTGCCCTGCTCGAGCCCTATCTCGACCGCCCGGGCGACCGCGGCGACCTGCGGCTCCCGGCCGGCCGGCTCGATACGCTGGTTGCCGCCCTCGACCGCGTGGGCCTGGACGTACACATTCACGCGATCGGGGATCGCGCCGTCCGGGCGTCGCTGGATGCGATCGAGCGCGCACGGCGGGTCAACGGCCCGCGGGATGCGCGTCACCTCCTGGCCCACATTCAGCTGATCGACCCGGAGGACGTCCCCCGGTTCAGAGCGCTCGGCGTGATCGCAGGGTTCCAGCCGCTCTGGGCCCAGCGGGACCGCTACATCGCGGAGCTGACCGAGCCCCGGCTCGGGCCCGGGCGCTCCCGGTGGCTCTATCCGATCGCGAGCGTGGCGCGGACCGGGGCGGTGCTGGCGGCGGGAAGCGACTGGACCGTGTCGTCCTTGGCGCCGCTGGAGGCGATCCAGGTGGCGCTGACTCGACGGGGCGTCCGCGCCGGCGTGGAGGCTCCCTGGATCCCCGAGGAAGTGGCCGATCTGTCCACGATGCTCGCGGCCTACACCGTCGGCGGCGCGTACGCGAGCCGCCAGGAGCGCGAAGTCGGACGCGTCGCCGTGGGTATGGCGGCGGACTTGGTGGTGCTGGAGCGAAACCTCTTCGACGTCCCCCCGGGCGAGATCGGTTCGGTGCGCGTGCTGCTCACTCTGGTCGAAGGCATCGTCGTGCATCGCGACTCGAGCCTGGCTCCGTGATCCCCCCCTCTCCCGTCTCCCGGGCCGTCACGGTCGCCGCACTGGCCTCACGCCGCCGCGCGATGGACCGGCCCTATCTCGAAGCGCTCCGAATCCCGTCCCTCAGCGTGGGCCTGTACGAGCTGCCGGCCGGATCGGAGGATCCGCAGCGCCCGCATCGGGAGGACGAGGTCTACTACGTCCTCCAGGGGCACGCCGTCCTCCGGGTCGAAGGGGAGGATCATCCGGTGGGTCCCGGGTCCGTCGTGCTGGTCCGGGCGGGCGAGGAGCACCGGTTTCGGGAGATCACCGAGGACCTGTTGGTCCTCGTCTTCTTCGCGCCCGCCGAGTCCACCTGATCCCCCCCTCCATGCTCAAGACCACTCCCTTCCATGACCGGACCGCGCCGCTCTGTGCGGGGCATGCCTGGCGCCGGTGGGCCGGATACGTCGTGGCTAGCTCCTACGAGCTGACCCACGAGCGCGAGTACTGGGCGATTCGCAGCGCGGCCGCGCTGTTCGACGTGTCGCCGCTCTACAAGTACCTGGTGCGCGGGCCGCACGCCGCACGGCTGCTGGACCGGGTGGTGACGCGGGACGTGATCCGGTGCCGGGTCGGCCAGGTTCTCTACACGCCGTGGTGCAACGCCGAGGGCAAGGTGCTGGACGACGGGACCGTCGCCCGGCTCGAGCCCGACCTGTTCCGGCTCACCTCCGCCCACCCGAACCTGCGGTGGCTCCATCAGAACGCCGCCGGCCTGCGGGTCACGATCGAGGACGTCACCGAGCGCACGGCCGCCCTCGCGATCCAGGGACCCGCCGCTCGGCGAGCCCTGCAGCGGGCCACCGACGCCGATCTCGACGGCCTGGGGTTCTTCCGGCTCACCCGCGGCTCGATCCGGGGACTGCCGGTGACCATCACCCGCACCGGCTACACCGGAGACCTGGGGTACGAGGTCTGGATCGACGCCGAGGCAGCGCTGCGGGTGTGGGACGGCATCGTGCAGGCGGGGACCCCGGTCGGGCTCCTGCCGGCGGGCATCCTGGCGCTGGACGTGGCCCGGGTAGAGGCCGGGCTCATCTTGGTGGACGTGGACTACGTCTCCGCCACCCACGCGGTCATCCCGGAGCAGCTCTCGACGCCGGAGGAGCTGGGGCTGGGCTGGACGGTCAGCGGCGACAAGGGTCCCCACGTGGGGCAGGAGGCCCTGCGGGCGGAGCGCGCCCGCGGGCCGGCGATGCGGCTGGTGGGCCTCGAAGTGGAATGGGAGTCGCTCGAGCGGCTGCACGCCGAGGCCGGCCTGCCCACCCGGCTCCCGAGCGCCGCGTGGCGGACGAGCGTGCCGGTCTACGCCGAGGGCCGCCAGGTGGGCTACGCCACGAGCGGATGCTGGTCCCCGCTCCTGAAGAAGGCGATCGCCCTCGCCCATCTGGAGCCCGCCCACTCGGCGCCGGGCGCCCGGGTGGCGCTCGAGGTCACGGTGCAGCACCGGCGGCGGCAGGCGGACGCCCGGGTCGTGCCCACTCCCTTCTTCGACCCCGAGCGCAAGCGCGCCAAGATCCTGCGGGAGGCGGTCCGATGACCGGCCGGTACGATGCGATCGTGATCGGCGGCGGCCACAACGGGCTGGTGGCCGCGGCATACCTGGCGCGGGCCGGGCGGAAGGTGGTCGTGCTGGAGCGAAGGGAGCGGGTGGGGGGCGCCGCCGTCACCGAGGAGATCTTCCCCGGCTTCAAGTTCTCGGTCTTTTCCTACGTGGTGAGCCTCCTCCGTCCGGAGATCATCCGGGAGCTCGATCTCCCGTCGCACGGGCTCGAGATCCTCCCGCTGGAGAGCACCGTCACTCCCCTCCGGAACGGCGACTACTTCGCCGCCTGGGGCGACCCGGATCGCTCCCGGCGGGAGCTGCATCGCCACGCGCCGAAGGACGTCGAGGCGATGGAGTCCTTCGGCCGGTTGATGCACCACATGGCGATGGCGGTGCGGCCGATCATCGGGATGGTGCCACCGGACCCGACCTCCCTCGGGCTCCGGGACCTGCGCGGCATGCTGCGACTGGGTGGGCACCTCCGCGGCCTCGACGAGAAGAACGTCCACGCGCTCCACAAGCTGATGACGATGAGCGCGGCCGACTTCCTGGACGAGTGGTTCGAGTGCGAGCCGCTCAAGGCCACCAAGTCCGCGAGCGGCATCATCGGCACCTTCCTGGGCCCTCGCTCGCCCGGCACGGCCTACGTGCTCCTCCACCACTACATGGGGGAGATCGACGGGGCCTTCCGGGCCTGGGGCTTCGCCCGCGGCGGCACGGGCGCGGTGAGCGAGGCGATCGCGGGTGCGGCCCGTGGGTTCGGGGCCGAGATTCGGACCGAGGCGGACGTGGCCGAGGTGATCGTGCGGGGCGGGCGGGCGAGGGGCGTGGCGCTCGCCAACGGCGACGAGCTGCGCGCCCCCGTGGTCGTCTCCGGCCTCGACCCGGCCCGCACGTTCCTGGGACTCCTCGCGGAGGCGGACGTGCCGGACGACGTGGTCGAGGCGGTCCGGCGGTTCCGGTTCCGCGGGTCCTCCGGCAAGGTCAACCTCGCCCTGGCGCAGGCGCCCAACTTCCCCTGCCTGCCGGGGACGGGCCCGCACCTCCGCGGCGCGATCTCGATCAGTCCGAGCATCGAATACCTGGAGCGGGCCTACGACGACGCGAAGTACGGGGCCTTCTCCCGCCGGCCGTACATGGACATCGTCCTGCCCTCGATGATCGACCCGGGGATGGCGCCGCCCGGGATGCACGTCATGTCCATCTTCGTGCAGTACGCGCCCTATCGCCTGACCGGAGGGTGGAACGACGCCCAGCGGGAGGCGTTCGGCGACGCGGTGATCGAGACGCTCGCCGAGTACAGCCCCAACCTCGAGTCGTCCATCCTGCACCGGCAGGTCATCAGCCCCTGGGACATCGAGCAGATGACCGGGCTCACCGAAGGCAACATCTTCCAGGGGGAGCTGGCCCTGCAGCAGCTCTTCTTCCTGCGTCCCGTGCCGCGCTGGGCCCATTACCGGACGCCGGTGCGCGGCCTCTACCAATGCGGCGCGGGCACCCACCCCGGGGGCGGGGTGATGGGAGCCTCCGGCCGGCTCTGCGCCGGCGAGATCCTGAGGGACCGCCGATGAGCCGACCGATCGACGTGCTGGTCCTGGGTGGTGGGCTGGACGAGCTGGTGGCGGCCGGTCGGCTCGCCCGCCGGGGCCGTCGGGTCGTCGTGCTGGTGCCGGGCCAGGAGCTCGGCGGGGCCTGCGTCACGGAGGAGTTCGCTCCGGGGTTCCGAGCCGACACGGTGCGGCTCGACCCCGGCTACGTGTCGCCCGGCCTGCTGCGGGAGCTGAGCCTCGACGCCTCACGGGTGAGCTGGGCGGACGGCGGGGTCACGGCGCTGGCCCGGGGGGATCGGGAGCGACCGCTCTACCTCCCGCCCGACCCGGCCGCCGCCGCGCAGGCGATCCGGAGCCGATCCTCGAAGGATGCCGACCGGTGGACGACGATCGCCGAGCGGCTCGCGCGCTTCGCGAACGTCCTGGAGCGGATCTACCTGAAGCCGGCGCCCCTCCCCACCAGCCGAGCGGCCGGGGACGTGCTGGATCTCGTCGGGCATGCGCTCCGGGTGCGCGGCCTCGGCCGGCGCGACATGATCGAGCTGGTCCGCCTGCTGCCGATGCCGGTGGCGGACCTGGTGGACGAGTGGCTCGAGGACCCGCTGCTGCAGGGGACCCTGGCCGCGGCAGGGCTGGCGGACCTGCAGCAGGGGCCGCGGTCCGGCGGGACGGCGTTCGTCCTGCTCCATCGGCAAGTGGGCCGGCCGGCCGGGACGGTGCGCGGCGTCCCCGTGGTGCGCGGCGGACTGGGCTCCCTGGCGGTGGCGGCCGCCGACGCGGCCAGGCGGCACGGGGCGGACGTGCGGATGGGGGCTCCCGTCGCCAGGATCCTGGACGGGCCCGACGGCGCGGAGGGCGTCGTGCTGATGGACGGCACGGAGCTCTCGGCGAAGACGATCGTCTCGGGGCTCGGCGTGCGGAAGACCCTGCTGCGGCTGGCGGACGCCGGGCGCTTCGACCCGGACCTCCTGCACGCGGTGCGCTGCATCCGGCACCGCGGCGTCCGGGCGCGGGTGCTCCTGGCGCTGGGCGAGGCGCCCCGGTTCCGCGGCGTGGACGAAGCGGGCCATCGAGCCACCCTCAGCGTGGCGCCGAGCGTCGACTATCTCGAGCGGGCCTATGACGCCGCCAAGTACGGCAAGTGCTCCGGCGAGCCCTGGCTCGAGGCCGTGATCCCCACGCTGCGCGATCCGGAGGCGGGGTTCGCTCCGCCGGGGCGGCATGTGCTGTCGGTCGCCGTCCAGTACGCCCCGTACGCGCTCCGCGGCGGTTGGACCGGCCGGGCACGGGAGGACCTGGGCGACTCAGTGGTCAAGATCCTGGGCGAGCTGGCCCCGAACCTCCCGGGCGCCGTCCTGCACCGGCATGTGCTCGCGCCGGTGGACCTGGAGCGGGATCACGGGCTCGACGAGGGCCATCCGCTCGACGGCGAGCTGGGGCTGGACCAGGTGCTCTTCATGCGTCCGGTCGGAGGATGGGCCCGCCATCGTACCCCGATGCGCGGGCTCTACCTGACGGGCCCCGGGACCCATCCCGGAGGCGGGGTGGCCGGCATGGCCGGCGAGCACGCCGCCCGGGCGATCCTGGCGGACCGCAGGTGACGGAGCGAGCCATGAGCGGATTCGTGCCGACCGCGGCCTCCTATCGTCCGGGAGACCGGACCCTGCCCGGGGAGTACTACACGTCTCCCGAGGTCCTGGCGCGCGATCTCGACCGGATCCACGCCCGGTCCTGGCTCTGCGCCGGGCGCTCGACTGAGCTGACCGAGGCGGGGCAGTACCTGGTCCGCGGGGTGGGTCCGGACAGCGCGATCCTGATTCGGGGGAAGGACGGGAGCGTCCGCGGGTTCCACAACGTCTGCCGCCATCGCGGCACCCGCCTCCTCGACGCCGAGCGGGGCACCGTCTCCGGCACGATCCAGTGCCCCTACCACGCCTGGACCTACGACCTCGAGGGCCGGCTCCGCGGCGCGCCGCACATGCAGGACGTGCCCGACTTCGACCCGTCGGGCCATTCGCTCCACCCGGTGGAGGTGGAGGAGTGGGAGGGGTTCCTGTTCTTCCGGCTGGTGCCGGGCGGCGAGCCGCTCGGCGCGCAGTACGGCCAGATGACGGAGCGGGTGGCGCGCTTCCGCCTCGGCGGCCTGCGCCCGGCCCGGCGGATCGGCTACGAGGTGCGGGCCAACTGGAAGCTGGTGCTGCAGAACTTCTCCGAGTGCCTGCACTGTCCGGTGATCCATCCGGCCCTCTCGCGGCTCTCGCCCTACCTGAGCGGGGCCAACGATCTGACCGAGGGGCCGATCCTGGGCGGGTACCTCACGCTGGCCGACGGTGTCGGCAGCATGACGCTGAGCGGCCGGACCTGCGCTCGGCCGGTGGGCGAGCTGCCGGACGAAGACCACGCGCGGGGCTACTACTACTCGCTCTTCCCCAACCTGTTGCTGAGCCTCCACCCGGACTACGTGATGTATCACCTGGTGTGGCCGGTGGCGCCGGACCGCACCCGGATCGAGTGCGAGTGGCTCTTCCATCCCGACGCATCGGCGGACGACTCCTTCCAGCCGGACGAAGCGGTCGGCTTCTGGGACATGACCAACCGGCAGGATTGGCACATCTGCGAGCAGAGCCAGGCGGGCGTGGCCTCGCGGGCGTACCGACCGGGTCCGTACTCACCGCGGGAGAGCCTGCTCGCCGCGTGGGACCGGGCGTATCTGGCGGCGCTGGGAGGATTCGAGCCCCAGGGTTGACATCCCCGGCCAGGGCCTTACCCTGAGCTACTGGCCCGGCCCCACGTCGTCGCGGGACCCTCTAGAGCAGGCCATCCAAACACAGATGCTCGCCTTTTCGCCGGGCCCCCTAGGCCCGGATCGTTCCCTTTCCCCCTAGGAGAGATCCATGACCCCACGGAGGCTCTTTACCGTCGCGGGCGCCGCCACGCTGGCCCTGGCCCTCGCGGCCTGCGGCAGCGACCGTCCCACCGATCCGGCGGCCGACCCCGGGTTGGCACCGTCCTTCAGCGCCGGCGATCCGGGTGACGAGCTCGTCTCGATGATGGACGCCGTGAACGCACAGCTTGCGGCCGAGGGAGCCAATTATCGGGCGGCGTTCGCGGAGTACGTCACTGGGTCGGGCGACGAGGCCGGCGCGGTGGCGATCTCCAAGGACCTCGGAAACAAGCAGCTCGGCTTCGACTTCGTCCCGAACGATCCTCGGCGCGCGGGCTGGAGCGGCCCGGCCGGCGGCCCGGACGATGACATCACCTACGCGATCGACCAGACGGGTGACGCGGTCCCGGTCTTCGGCGGGTTGAACGGCGCCCAGACCACGGCCGCCATCGTGGCCGCGCACGGTACTTGGGAAGCGCTTCAGTGCTCGAATCTGCCGCAGACCGCCAATCCCGACTTCGGGATCGACATCGGCGTAGTCGCCTTCATCTTTGGTCTGGGCGGCAGCCCCTTCGTTCTGGCCGACGTCCAGCACGCGCGCTGGCGTGACATCAACTTCGCGGGCGGAATCCTTGGTGCCACGTTCACGTTCGGGTTCACCTCTGGCGGCCAGTTCACCGACGTCGACAACAACGGGAAGCTCGACGCCGCATTCCGCGAGATCTACTACGATCCCAGCTTCAACTGGGCGAACAACGGAGCGAATTTCGACGTCGAGACCGTCGCCCTGCACGAGATCGGGCACGGGCTGAGCCAGGCACACTTCGGCAACATCTTCTTCACAAACAACGGCAGCGTCAAGCGCGCGCCGGCCGCGGTCATGAACCCCTTCATCTTCGGGGTCGATCGCGTGCTCTACGGCACGGACGACGGCGGGCACTGCAGCAACTGGGCGCAGTGGCCGAACAACTGAGCCCGCTCTACGCCTGACGAAGAAGAGCCGGCCGCCCTCGGGCGGTCGGCTCCTTTCGTTGGTCCCGTCGTCGTCATCGCGAGGGCCTTGCAGGGGGCCCGTGGCGATCTGAGCGGGAACGGCGCCACGCGCCGCGGGGCTCCCGGTGCCTCGAGCCCGGACTGTCGTTCCCCCTCTCCGCGTAGCGGAGAGGGGGCCAGGGGGTGAGGTCCCCTCGCGATGGCCGCGGGGGTGAGGCTACTCCTTCAGCAACAGCGCCAGCAGCTCCTTCACCAGCTTGCCGCAGGCCGCCGCGGCGAGGCCCCCGACGTCCCGTCGAGGGTTGAGCTCCACCAGGTCGGCGGCGACCACGCGTCCCTCGAGCCGCTGAAGGAGGCCGATGGCCTGGCGGGTCGAGAGCCCGCCGGGCTCCCGGTGCGAGACCCCCGGGGCGTGCGCTGGATCGAGCGCGTCGAGGTCGAAGGAGACGTACACCGGCCCGTCGAACCGCGGGGCCAGATCGTCCCGCCAGTCGGTCATCGGGATGGTCTCCACCCCGAACCGCTCGGCCTGGTCCCGCTGCTCACCCGTCGCCGCGCGGATCCCCACCTGCACCAGCCGAGTCGCCAGGCCTTCCTCCATGATCCGGGCGAAGGGACAGGCGTGGGAGTGGCGGTCGTCCTGGAAGACGTCGTAGAGGTCGGGGTGGGCGTCCAGGTGCAGGATGCCGAGGCCGGGGTGGGCGCGGGCGACGGCCCGGACGAGCGGGTAGGTGATCGAGTGGTCGCCCCCCAAGAAGAGCGGCCGGTCTCCTCGGGCGAGGAGGCCGGCCGCGGCGGATTCGATCTCCGGCCTCGGGTCGGCGGGATCGAGCCGGAGGTCGCCCTCGTCGGCCACGCGGCCCGGCGCCGACAGATCGACGCCGCTCTCGGTCCAGCGGTTGGAGGCCTCGGCGCGGAACGCCTCCCGGATGACCGGGGGGGCGAGCGCCGAGCCCCGCTCGTAGGACGACCCTCCGTCCCAGGGGATGCCCAGGAGGGCCGCCCGGGGAAGTGGGCGCGTCACGGCTTGATCTTGCCCATCGCGCGCTCGAGCGCCGCGCGCACCTCCGGGTCGGGATGCCGGTCGCGCTCCTTCTTCAGGGTCCCGTGGGCCGAGCCCGCCCGCGTGCCGATCTCGGCCAGCGCGTCCGCGGCGGCGATCACCACGTCGGACGGGATCCCCCGCTTGTGGGCGTCCTTCACCGCCTCGGCCAAAGCCTTCACCGCGTCCCGTCCGTCCGGACCCAGTCGCTGCAGCGCGCGCGCCGCCGAGGTGCGGGCTTCGGGCGAGCCGTGCTCGATGACCTTGGCCAGCGGCTTGGCGGATCGCCCGCCCATCCGGACCAGGGCCTCGACCGCCGCGACCCGGAGTGGGCCGCTTCCCTCGGCGAGCACGGCCACGACTTCCGGGATCGCGTCCTTGGCCTTCGGCCCGATGGCGCCGGCGGCCGTCACCAGGTGCGTCACGGGCTCCCGCTGCTTGACCAGGTCGTAGCGCGGGCTGATGCTGCGCTCCGCCGCGAGGGCGCGTGCGATGGCTTTGCCGGACGAGCCCGCCCTCTCCCCCATCTGCCCCAGGGCCCACGCCGCCGACGAGCGCACCAAGGCGTCCCCGTCCAGGAGCAGGGGCTCCAGCAGCCGGGCGGTGCGGCCCTGCGTCGGCGCGATGATGCCCAGCAGCTCGGCCGCGTTGGCCCGGATCCACGGATCTCCCGCCGCCAGCGCTTGGCGCACCGCCGGGAGGGACTTGGGCCCCACCGCACCCAGCACCGCGCGGGCGCGGACCTGCCAGGAGCGGGCGTGCTGAAGGAAGATCAGGTGGACGGTGGGGAGGGCCGGGGCGGCGAGCGGCCCCATGCGGCGGAGCGCCTCGAGGGCCCACACCCGGGTGAGCGAGTCCGCGTCCAGCGCGGCGCGCCC
>JBFIUJ010000031.1:0-13510 GCA_041607595.1 Gemmatimonadales bacterium
CTCGGCTACTCCGCCGCGGAAGCGGAGCGCGCCGTGCGGGGAGTGCTCGACGGCGCGGACCACCTCGAGCTCTCGGAACTCATCCGCCGGGCGCTCCAGAAGCTCACCGGCACTTCCGGAGGCCCTTGATCATGACCGTCCCCGCCGTCACCGCCGAATGGAACTGCACCCGCTGCGGCAGCACCAACCGGCGGCTCGTGCCCGCCGACACCACCGAGACGGAGGACCGCTGCGTGCACTGCGGCCGTCGCCACCTGGTGCGGCCCAACGACCGGCCGGTGCGGTGGGACGCCTCGGCCGCCTGAGGCGCGCATGACCCGACTGCACGTCACCACGCCCGATGCCCTGCCCGACGAGGTCGGCGCGGAGGCGGCGCTCCGCCCCTCCCGGCTGGACGAGTTCGTGGGCCAGGCGCAGGTGCGCGCCTCGCTCCAGATCGCGATGGACGCGGCCAAGGGACGGGGCGAGCATCTCGACCACACCCTGTTCTTCGGCCCCCCCGGGCTGGGCAAGACCACCCTGGCCATGCTGATGGCGAGAGAGATGGGCGTCCAGCTGCGCACCTCGTCCGGCCCGGTGCTGGAGCGGCCGGGCGACCTCGTGGGCCTGCTGACCGGGCTCGGCCCGGGAGACATGCTCTTCATCGACGAGATCCACCGGCTCCGCCCGGCCCTGGAGGAGTTCCTCTATCCCGCGATGGAGGACTTCCGGGTGGACGTCCGGATCGCGGAAGGGCCCAACGCCCAGACCATCCCGATGGCGCTGGAGCGCTTCACCCTGATCGGCGCGACCACGCGGTTCGGCCTGCTGACACCGCCCATGCGGTCCCGCTTCGGGCTGGTCGAGCGGCTCAATTTCTATCCCGCCGAGGAGCTCCATCAGATCGTGGTGCGCTCCGCCACGATCCTCCAGGTCCCGATCGACGAGGACGGGGCGCACGAGGTGGCTCGGCGGAGCCGGGGAACCCCTCGCGTCGCCAACCGCCTTCTCCGCCGAGTCCGCGACTACGCCCAGGTCCGGGCCGACGGCCGGATCACCGGCGCCGTCGCCCGGGACGCGCTCGCCCGGCTCAACGTGGACGAGTTCGGCCTCGACGACATGGACGCACGCATCCTGCGGACCATCATCGAGAAGTTCGGCGGCGGACCCGTGGGCCTCAACACCGTCGGCGTCGCGGTGGGAGAGGACACCGGCACGCTGGAAGAGGTGTACGAGCCCTACTTGATCCAGCAGGGCTTCCTCGAGCGCACTCCTCGCGGCCGCTGCGCCACCCCGCTGGCGTACCGCCGCTTCGGCCTCCAACCTCCGCCCGGACCCCAGTCCACCCTCTTTGACGGGTGACGCCCCGCCCCCGCCCCCGCCCCGGCGGGTCTCGGACTTCGACTACGAGCTGCCGCCCGAGCTGATCGCCCAGACGCCCTCGGCCGAGCGCGGCGCCAGCCGGCTCCTCCTCGTCCGGCGGGATCCGCGTCTCCCGGCCGAGCCGGAGCTGGAGGATCGCGACTTCGAGGACCTGCTCGGGCTGATACCCGCCGGGGACCTGTTGGTGGTCAACACGACCCGGGTGCGACACGCGCGGCTGGTCGGCACCCGGCCCTCCGGCGGCCCGGCCGAGGTCCTGCTGATCCACCCCGCCGCCGACGACACCTGGATCGCGATCGGCAAGCCGGGCAGCGCGCTCAGGCCGGGCAAGCGTATCGCCCTCGGCCCAGGGGTGTCGGTCGAGACGCTGGAGGTGCTGCCCGGAGGCGAGCGCCGCGTGAGGCTCCTGGGAGCGGAGCCGGAGGAGGTCCTCCGGCGCTTCGGCCGGCTTCCCCTCCCACCGTACATCACGCGCGAGCCGGAGCCCGAGGACGACACCCGCTACCAGACGGTCTACGCCGAGCGCGAGGGCAGCGTCGCCGCGCCGACGGCCGGGCTCCACTTCACCCCCGCGCTCCTGGCGGCGCTGGAGTCGCGCGGCGTCGGAGTCGCCCGGCTGGATCTGGAGGTGGGTCCGGGGACCTTTCGGCCGGTGGAGACCGAGGACATCGCGGCTCACCCCATGCACCCCGAGCGCTACGAGATCCCCGAGGCCGCCGCCGGGCAGATCGAGCGGACCCGCGCCGCGGGGGGGCGCCTCTGGGCCGTGGGCACGACCGTGGTGCGATCGCTGGAGAGCGCGGCACTCCCCGGCGGCCTGGTGCGCCCCGGCTCGGCCACGACCCGCCTGCTGATCACCCCTGGGTACCGCTTCCAGGTGGTGGACCGCTTGGTCACCAACTTCCACCTCCCCCGCTCCACCCTCCTCATGTTGGTCAGTGCGTTTGCCGGCCACGCCAGGACCCTGGCGGCCTACCGCCACGCCATTGGGCGGCGGTACCGCTTCTACTCCTACGGCGACGCGATGGTCGTCCTCTGACC
Source organism: Gemmatimonadales bacterium (assembly GCA_041607595.1). Classification (GTDB taxonomy): domain Bacteria; phylum Gemmatimonadota; class Gemmatimonadetes; order Gemmatimonadales; family GWC2-71-9; genus JBFIUJ01. The sequence continues at coordinate 2,404 of JBFIUJ010000031.1, forward strand.
CGGAGCGCGCTAGATTCCGCCTCCTTCTCGCGCAGGAATACCGGAGCCCCGTTGCCACCGTTTTCGTTTCGACTCCAGCACACCGAGGGCACGGCCCGCGCGGGCACCCTGGCGTTGCCCCACGGGACCGTCCACACGCCGGCGTTCATGCCGGTCGGCACCCAGGGCGCGGTCCGCGGGCTGCATCCCGCCGAGGTCCGCCGAGCGGGAGCCGAGATCATCCTGGGCAACACCTACCACCTGCACCTCAGGCCGGGGGAGGACGTCGTCCAGGCGCTGGGCGGCCTGCACCGGTTCACCGCGTGGGACGGTCCCATGCTCACCGACTCCGGCGGGTTCCAGGTCTTTTCCCTGGAGACGATGCGGCGCATCTCGGAGGAGGGGGTGGCCTTCCAGAGCCATGTGGACGGCACCCACCGGACGGTGACCCCCGAGAGCGCGATGGAGATCCAATGGGCGCTCGGGGCGGACGTGGCCATGGCGTTCGACCACGTGGTGCCGGGCGAGGCCCCGCGGGAGCTGGCCCAGGAGGGGATGGAGCGCACCGTGCGCTGGCTGGATCGCTGCCGGCGGCGGCACACGGAGCTGACGGCCGAGGACGGGCGGCGCCAGACCCTCTGGCCGATCGTCCAGGGCGGGGGCTTCGACGACCTCCGGCGCCGATCGCTCGAGGAGACGCTGGCCCTCGGGCCCTGGACCGGCGTCGCGATCGGCGGGCTCTCGGTCGGCGAGAGCAAGCCCACGATGCACCGGGTCCTGGAGGGCCTGGAGCCGGCCCTGCCCCGCGAAGTCCCGCGTTATCTTATGGGCGTGGGATTCCCGGCGGATCTCCTGGAGGGGATCGCCCGGGGGATCGATCTGTTCGATTGCGTCGCCCCGACGCGCAACGGTCGTCACGGCAGCGCGTGGGTGGCGGACGGCCGGGTCAACGTGCGCGGGGCGGCGCATCGGACCTCGTCGGACCCGCTGGACGCCGAGTGTGACTGCGAGACCTGCACGACGTTCACCCGGGGCTATCTCCGACATCTCTTCGTGTCGGAGGAGCTCCTGGGGCTGCGGCTGGTCTCGATCCACAACGTGCGATTCCTCGTGCGCCTGGCCCAGCAGGCCCGCGCCCACATTCTGGACGGCACCTTCGCCGGCTGGAGCCGCGAGTGGCTCCGCCGCTTCAACGACCGAGGAGACTCGTGACCCTGTACGCCCTGACGCTCATCGCTCCCCCCGAGGGGCAATCCGGCGGGTTTTCGCTGCTGCTGATGCAGATCGGCCTGATCGCCGTGGTGTTCTACTTCCTCATCATCCGACCCCAGTCCCAGGCCCGGAAGAAGCACCAGAGCCTGCTCGACAACCTCAAGAAGGGCGACGAGGTGGTCACCAGCGGCGGCATCATGGGCCGGGTGACCGACATCAAGGAAGAGCGCGTCACGGTCCAGTCCGGATCGTCGAGCGTCGTCGTGCACCGCCAGCGGATCGTCCAGGTGGGCGATACCGCGGCGCCGGGGACGCCGAGCTGATGGCCCTCCGCGCCCTCCACCTCCTCGGCTCCCCGGTCCTGCGGGAGGCCGGCCCCACCGTCCCCCAGGTGGATGACGAGGTGCGCCGGCTGATCGACGACCTCTTCGACACCATGGAGGCGGCCCAGGGGATCGGGCTCGCCGCCAACCAGGTGGGCGTCGCGCGGCGCGTGGCCGTGGTGGACGTGGACGGCACTCGGCTGGCCATGGTCAATCCGGTGCTGATCGAGTCGGAGGGCCGGGCCACCGCCGAGGAGGGCTGCCTGTCCATCCCGGACCTGTACGCGGACGTGACCCGCCCCGACCGGGTCGTGCTCGAGGCCCTCGACCAAGACGGCCGGCCCTACCGGCTGGAGGCCGCCGGCATCACCGCACGCGCGATCCAGCATGAGATCGACCACCTCGACGGGATCCTGTTCCTCGACCACCTGAGCCCCATCAAGCGCGCCATGCTCGTCGCCCGCTGGAAGAAGGAGCATCGGAAGGACTCCGGCTACATCAAAGAGGTGGCGCCCACGACCGGGGGGTGATGCGGATCGTCTTCTTCGGGACGCCGGAGTTCGCGGTCCCGTCCCTCGACGCCCTGGCCGGAGCCGGCCACGACATCGCCGCGGTGGTCAGCCAGCCGGATCGCGCCCGCGGCCGCTCCCGCTCCATCCTGCTCCCGCCGCCGGTGAAGGCCCGCGCCCAGGAGACCGGCCTCGCCGTGCTCCAGCCCGACCGTCCCACCGGAGACGTGTTCGCCGCCGCCCTCCGCCGCCTCGCGCCGGAGCTCGGCGTGGTGGTCGCCTACGGCCACATCCTGCGCCCCGAGATCCTCGAGATCCCGACCCACGGGATGATCAACGTCCACGCCTCGCTGCTGCCCCGCCACCGGGGCGCGTCCCCCATCCAGACGGCCATTCTCGAGGGAGACGCGGTCACCGGCGTCAGCGTCATGCAGATGGAGGCGGGACTCGACAGCGGGCCGGTCCTCGGCCAGCGACAGACGCCGATCGCAGAGCACGAAACGGCCGGTGAGCTGGGAGCCAGGCTGGCCGAGCTCGGGGCCGAGGCGTTGGTCGAGGCCGTCGCGGCCATCGCCGAGGGGAAGGCCGAGCCGCGCGCGCAGGACGAATCCGGCGCCAGCTACGCCCCCAAGCTGAACCGGACGCAGGCCCGGCTGGATTGGCAGGCGCCGGCCGTTCTCCTGGCGCGCCGGATCCGGGCGTATGACCCGGTGCCGGGCGCATGGACCACGATGGACGGTGCCGACGTCAAGCTGTTCGACGCGCTGGCGGGACCCGGAGGGGGACGTCCGGGGGAAGTCCTCGCCGCGGGAGACACCCTCCTCATCGCCACCGGCGAGGGAACCCTCGAGGTCCGCCGAGTGCAGCCCTCCGGTCGCACCCCCATGCCGGTGAAGGACTGGGTGCGGGGAAGAGGCGTCCGGGTGGGGGACTGCTTCGCGTGAGACCGCTCCCCCGTCTGCACGCGATCACCGACGCCGACGTCCTGGCCCACCCGGACCTCGGCATCCGGGCAGCCGCGATCGCGGCCGCCGGGAGCGCGGTCGCGCTGCACGCCAGGGACCGCACCGGCACGACCGCGGACCTCGCCCGCGCGGCCACTCGCTTCGTGGCCCTGGCCCGAGCGCCGGAGGCCTCCGTGTTCGTGAGCGGCCGGGCAGACCTCGCCCGCGCGGTGGGTGCCCAGGGGGTGCAGTTGAGCCGGGACGATCTCGCGCCCGCCGACGCCCGCCGGGTGATGGGGCCCGGCTGGATCGGCCGATCGGTGCACGGCCCGGAGGAGGCGGAGGCCGCCGCCGCCGAGGGAGCGGACTACCTCCTCGTGGGAGCCATCTGGGAGACGGACTCCCACCCGGGGCGAGCGCCGGCGGGGCTGGGGCTCGTCCGACGCGCCGCCGCCACCGGCCTCCCCGTGATTGCCATCGGAGGGGTGACGCCGGAGCGGGCCGTGGCGGCGCGCGACGCCGGCGCCTGGGGCGTGGCGGCCGTGCGCGGTCTCTGGCAGGCGCCCGACCCGGCCGCGGCCGCGCTGGCCTACCTCGTCCCGTGGGGGGAGCCGTGAAGCAGACCCTGCGGCTGGTCGTGAACGGAGAGCCCCGGGACGTGCCCGGCCCGGCCACGCTCGCCGACCTCCTCGCGCATCTCTCGCTGGATTCGCGCGCGGTGGTCGTGGAGCTGAACCGGACGATCGTGCGCCGGCCGGCCCTCGGCGAGACCCCGCTCGCGGATGGCGACCGGGTGGAGATCGTGCACTTCGTCGGCGGCGGCTAGGCACGCCCGCCGGGCGCGCGGCGGGTTATCTTCCAGCACGTTGTCGCGCGCTCCCAGACTCGGATGGACGACCCCGCATGACCACCGCCATCGACCCCCTGGCCACCCTCCACGACCCGCCGCTCACGATCGCCGGGCGGACGTTCCACTCGCGTCTCCTGGTCGGGACCGGCAAGTACCAGAGCCCGGCGGAGATGGTGGCCGCGATCGACGCCTCGGGCGCCGAAGTGGTGACGGTGGCGGTGCGGCGCGTGGATCTCGACCGCTCGAAGGAGGAGAGCATCCTCCATCACCTCCCGCCCGAGCGCTATTTCCTCCTGGCCAACACGGCCGGCTGCTTCTCGGCGGACGAGGCAATGCGCTATGCCCGCCTCGCCCGGGAAGCCGGGTTCAACGAATTCGTCAAGCTCGAGGTGATCGGCGACCGGGAGACCCTCTTGCCCGACGTCGAGGGACTGCTGGCCGCGGCCAGGGAGCTGGCGCGCGAGGGGTTCCAGGTCCTGGCGTACACCAACGACGACCTGGTCACCGCGCTCCGCCTGGAGGAGGCGGGCTGCGCGGCCGTCATGCCGCTCGCCTCCCCGATCGGCAGCGGCCTCGGCCTGCTGAACCCGTACGGGATCCGCACCATCAAGAGCCGGCTCTCCGTCCCCGTGATCGTGGACGCCGGGGTCGGCACTGCCAGCGACGCCTGCGAGACGATGGAGCAGGGCGTGGACGGGATCCTGATGAACACCGCGCTCGCCGAGGCCCGCCACCCGGTGACGATGGCGCGGGCCATGCGCCGTGCGGTGGAGGCGGGACGGTGGGCCTACTTGGCGGGCCGGATGCCTCGGCGCGAGGTCGCCGTGCCCTCGAGCCCGACGACGGGGCTCCTGGAGTAGCGACTCCCGGTCCGTCGACGGACATTCCCGCCTCCCCGGTGACGGCCGCCGCGCCGATGACCCCGACCCCAGGCCTGGCCCCCCGCCGCGCCTCGCTCGAGATGCTCGCCGCCATCCGCGCCGGGCGGACCCTCGATGCCGCCCTCGATGCGGCCGCCCCCGGCCTGGCGGACCCCGACCGCCGCTTGGCCCACGAGCTCGCGGCCGGCGTGCTGCGCCACCGCAGCGACCTGGACGACCGCCTCCGCCCCTTGGTCCACCACGGTTGGCGCCGGGTCGCTCCTCCGCTCCAGGACCTCCTCCGCCTCGGCGCCTACCAATTGGTCCATCTGGACCGCATTCCCGCTCATGCCGCCGTCAGCACGTCGGTCGCCCTCGCCCGCGAGGTGGTGGGCGACCGGGCCGGCGGCTTCGTGAATGCGGTCTTGCGTCGCGTGCAGCGCGAGCCGGGGGAGCCTTCGACGACGACCGCTCGGCGGCATTCGCATCCGGAGTGGCTCGTGCAGCGCTGGCACGACCGGCTTGGGGCGGAGGAGACCGACGCGCTCCTGCAGGCGCAGAACCGTCGCCCACCGCTCGTGCTCCAACCAGCCCGCGAGGAGCTGGACACGATCGCCGACCGCCTCGACCGCGAAGGGGTGGCCTGGGAGCCGGCCCCCTTCGGGGCCGGCCTGGTGCTGTCGGGAGGCCGGCCCCGGGATCTGCCCGGCTTCGCCGAGGGGGCGTTCCACGTCCAGGATCCCGCCCAGGCTCTGGTCTGTCGCTTCACCGACCCGCCGGGGGGCAGCACCCTCTACGACGCCTGTGCCGCGCCCGGCGGCAAGACCATCGCGCTCGGGCGGCGGGTGGGGCGGGTGATTGCAGGAGACTGGAGGCTGACCCGCATCGGCCGCCTGCGGCGCAACCTGCAGCGGGCCGGCGGCGGGAACGAGACCGTCGTGGTGGCGGACGCGAGGACGCCGCCGCTCCGCCCGCTGGACGCCGTGCTGGTCGATGCGCCATGCCTGGGAACCGGCACCCTTGCCCGCCACCCCGACGCCCGGTGGCGGGTCACGCCGGAGGGTCTGGCCGCCCTGTCGGAGCGGCAGGCGGAGATCCTGCGCGGCGTCGCGCATGCCGTAGCGCCCGGCGGGTTGTTAGTTTATGCGACGTGCTCGCTCGAGCCGGAGGAGAACCAGGAGCAGGTCGATCGCTTCCTGCGCGAGCACGCGGACTTTCGCCGGGAGGCGTCCCGGTCGATCCCGCCCGAGCTCTTGACCCCGGACGGCGACCTGACCCTCTGGCCCCAGCAGCACGACACCGACGGCGCGTACGCCGCCCGACTCCGCCGGGTCGCCCCGTGAGAGTGCGCCGGCACACCGGGCCATCGGTCCGCCCCGAGCGACGGCGCCGGTGGCTCGTCGGGATCGCCTGGGTGGGCGGGGCGGCGCTGGCCGGCTACCTGGTGGCCGCCGTGTTCCTCTATCCGGCGCCGATCCTGACCAACGATCAGCCGGTGGCGCGGGTGCTCGAGCTCGGCGAGCCTGAGGCGATGGCCCGGCTCGAGGCCCAGGGGTTTCGCCCTCGTCTGGAGGCCTCAGAGACCCACCCCACCGCCCCCCGCGGCACGGTGATCTGGCAGGACCCTCCCCCGGAGGTGTTTCTTCCGCCCGGGGCGCCGGTGCGGATCACGCTGAGCGCGGGTCCCTCCGAGATGCCCATCCCGGACGTGCGCGGGCTCGACGGGCCGTTGGCGCAGCGGATCCTGGAGGCGGCGGGCTTCCGGCTGGGACTGCCCGACTCCATCGCGGCCACGGTCGATCGCGGCGTCGTCGTGGCGACCAGGCCCGCGGCCGGGGTCGGGCGGCTGCCGGGCACTCCGGTGAGCCTGGTGCTGAGTCGGGGACCGCCGGACATGCCGGTGCCCGATCTCCTGGGGCTCACCCGGGCCGAGGCCCAGGCCCGCCTGGCCCAGGCGGGCCTCCGGACCGGGAGCGTCACCGTCCGGTTCGTGCCGGGCACGTCGGATGGGATCGTCGTGTATCAGAGTCCGTCGTCGGGCACGCTGATCCCGCGGGAGGCCCGCGTGAATCTGATCTTCAGCAAGGCGGAACGGTGACCCACCCCCCGGTCCTGGCCCCGAGCGTGCTGAGCGCGGATCTCGATCGGCTCCGGGAGCAGGCCACCGCGGCCCTCGCCGGCGGCGCGGAATGGCTCCACGTGGACGTCATGGACGGCCATTTCGTCCCCAACCTGACCTTCGGCGCGCCGATGGTGCGGGCGCTCCGGCGGATCACGGACGTCCCGATCGACGTCCACCTCATGGTGGAGCGACCGGAGCAGTACATCGAGCGGTTCGCGGAGGCCGGGGCGAGCGTGCTCACCTTCCATCCCGAGGCGACGGTCCACGTGCAGCGACACCTGGCCACGGTGCGGGATCGCGGCATGCTCGCCGGCCTGGCCCTGAACCCCGGCACCCCGCTCTCGGCGGTGGAGGAAGTGTTGGACGACGTGGACCTGGTGCTGGTGATGTCGGTGAATCCGGGATTCGGAGGACAGCGTTATCTCCCCCAGGCCTCGGGCAAGATTGCCCGGATCCGGGCCCTGCTGGAGCATCGCCGCGCGATCGCTCGGCTGGAAGTGGACGGCGGGATCACCCGGGAGACCATCGTGGACGCATACCGCGCCGGGGCCGATACCTTCGTGGCGGGCACGGCCATCTTCGGAACGGACGACCCCGCGGCGGCCGCGCGGGAACTGCTCGCGGCCTGCCGCGAGCGGGTCTGAGCACTCGGACATGAGGCACGCATGATACGGCAATGGTGGCTGGTAGGGTCGATCCTGGCGGGACTCACGCTCGGGGCCTTCGCCCTGGTCAGGTTCGGGCCCGACGTGGAGCGGGTGGACATCGGGGCGCGGGCGCCCGACTTCCGGGTGCTCGATCTGGCGCGGGGCGATTCGGTGTCCCTCCGGGAGGAGTACCGCGGGACAGTGACCCTGGTGAACATCTGGGCCACGTGGTGCGTCCCCTGCCGGGTGGAGATGCCGGCGATGCAGGAGGTCTTCGACGCCTTCGCGCCGCACGGCTTCCGCATCGCCGCCGTGAGCATCGACGAAGGGGGCCAGCGGGAGGTCGCGGACTTCGCGGCCGAGCTCGAGCTGACGTTCGACGTCCTGCAGGACAAGAGCGGCTTGATCCAGCGCGCCTACCAGACGACCGGGGTGCCGGAGAGCTTCCTGCTCGACCGGGACGGCATCATCGTCAAGCGGGTCATCGGGGCGCACGACTGGAACGCGCCGGTGAACCGCGGGCTGATCGCCCGACTCCTGGGCGTCACCCCGCCGGCGGCGAACACGGCCGCCCCCGCGCCCCAGCGTCCCGGCTCGTGAGGCTCCACCGGCTCGTCACCCGTCACTGGCAGCTGAAGGTGACCGCCCTCGCGCTCGCAGTCGTCCTGTGGATGGTGGCGGCGGTGGAGGCGCCGGGCAGCCGGCTGATCACGGCCGAGCTGGTGGTCCAGCTGCGGGACGGCCGGACGGTGGTCAGCACGCCCGCCAGCGTGGTGGCCTCGGTCGTCGGTCCGGGGCGGGAGCTCCTCAAGCTGGGCGCCCGCCGCGTCATCCTCACCAAGGTTCTGGCCGACTCGTCGTTCGCCGGCCCGGTCACGGTGGAGCTCTCCCCGGGCGACCTGCAGCTGCCCCGCGGCATCGCGGCCACCGTCCAGGACCTGCAGCCGAGGCAGGTGGCGGTCGAGCTCGACTCGATGGTGGCCCGCCGGTTCGACGGGATTCCGGTCCTCGTGACCGCGGCCCTCGGCGCCGAGCGCCGGGCCCGGCCGGCCGAGGTCAGCGTCGTGGTCGAGGGACCGGCGCGACGGCTCCAGCGGCTCTCGGGAGAGAGCCTCCACGTCACCCTGCGGGAGCCCCACGCGACTCGGGACGCGGCGGACCTGCGGGTCCTGTTCCCGGCCGGGCTCTCGGGCTCGGTCGAGCCCGCCCGGGTCCGGCTCGAAGCGGGCGGGCGCCCGTGACCTTCCGCCACATCCTGGCCATCGAGACGAGCTGCGACGAGACCTCGGCCGCGGTGCTCTCGCCGGACGAACGTCCGAGCCTGGCGGGCCTCTCGATCCTGTCCCAGGACGTCCATGCCATCTTCGGCGGCGTGGTCCCCGAGCTGGCCAGCCGCGCCCACGTGAAGGCGCTCGGTCCGGTGGTGGATCGCGCCCTGGCCCAGGCCGGCCTGCCCCTCGAGGCGATGGACGGCATCGCGGTGACCGCCGGTCCCGGCCTGGTCGGCGCCCTGCTCGTCGGCGTGATGTACGCGAAGACCCTCGCCTTCAGCCTGGCGCGCCCCCTGGTGGGGGTGAACCATCTGGAGGGGCACCTCTTCGCCCCGACCCTGGAGGACCCCGACTTCGGTCCCCCCTTCATCGGTCTCTTGGTCAGCGGCGGCCACACCATGCTGCTCGAGGTGCCCGCCTGGGGCCGCTACCGCCTGCTGGGCCAGACCCGGGACGATGCCGCGGGCGAGGCCTTCGACAAGGTGGCCTCGCTCCTGGGGCTCGGATACCCCGGCGGGGCGCCGGTGGAGCGACTCGCCAAGGACGGTGCTCCCGATCGCTACGCCTTCCCCCGCCCCATGCTGCGGGAGCTGGGCCGCGCCGGCCCCGACCGCTACGCCTTCTCCTTCAGCGGGCTCAAGACCGCCGTGCTCCGGGCGGTCCAGGACGCGCGAGACCTCGAGGCCGATCGGCCCCATCTCGCCCGAGCCTTCCAGGACGCGGCGATCGAAGTGCTGGTCGAGAAGACCGCGCACGCGACCGAGGCGCTGGGCCACAGCCGGGTCATGATCGGTGGGGGGGTCGCCTGCAACCGCACGCTCGCCCAGCGGATGCGCGACCGGCTGGCGGGCACGGCCCAGCTGAGCGTCGCCTCACCCAAGCTCAACACCGACAACGCGGCGATGATCGCCGCGGCCGGCGCCTGGCGACTCGCCCGGGGCGAGCGGAGCGGCTGGGACCTCGAGCCGCGCGACGACCTCCCACTCCGCGACCTCCTGCCGGACCACTCCTTGACCGAGCATGCGTCATGACCGTCTACCCCCTGATCCTCCACCTCGGTCCCCTCGAGATCACCGGTTACGGCATCATGATGATGGTCGGCTTCCTGATGGGAAGCTGGCTGATCGCCCTCGAGCTCCGACGCCGCGGCTTCGTGGAAGACTATGCCGCGGACATCACCGTGGCGGCGGTCATCGGCGGCATCATCGGGGCCAAGCTCTGGTACGTCGGGCTGACCGGCGACCTGGAGGCCCTGTTCTCCCGGGGCGGGCTGGTCTGGTACGGCGGCTTCCTGGGCGGGGCGGCCGCCGTGCTGCTCAACGGCTGGCGGCTGCGCGTGCCGGTCCGGTGGACGGTCCAGGTCACCGCCCCCGCGCTGGCCGCGGCCTATGCCCTCGGCCGCGTCGGGTGCTTCCTGGTCAACGACGACTACGGTCGGCCCACCGACCTGCCCTGGGGGATGCAGTTCCCCAACGGTCTGCCCCCGTCCACCGCGGGCAACCTCCAGCAGATGTTCGGCATCCCGATCCCCGATGGGGTCGACCCCTCGACCGTCCTGGCCGTGCATCCGACCCAGCTCTACGAGGTCGCCGCCATGCTGGGCATCTTCGCCCTCCTCTGGGCCTGGCGCCGGCGGCCCTATGGCACCGGCTGGATCCTGGGGGCCTACCTGATGCTCGCCGGCACCGAGCGATTCCTGGTGGAGTTCCTGCGCGCCAAGGACGACCGGTTCTTCGCCGGCTTCACCCTGGCCCAGCTGACCAGCGTGGTCCTGGTCGGGGTCGGCTTTGCCCTCGCGAGGCACTGGAAGAACGCGGGGGAGGTCCCGGCCGGCGACTACCTCATGGCCGTCAAGAAATCGACCAGCGACAAAAAATGATACAGCATGGCCATGTCATTGCGGTGAAGTCACTTAGCTGATCCAGACTGCGAGCCGTTGAATAATGGGTCGGCGAGCCCCGAGCCTCCCGCCCCTGGTCAGTGCCACATAAAGCAATGTGGTGAAACCACTTACCGTATTCGGCCAGAGTTGGCACACTGGTTGCCCATTGTAGCCACCAGCAAGGGGCCGGCTTTGCCCCTCGTGAAAAGTGGTAGGTCGAAGAAGGGTGGAGCGGACACTCGGTCCGTCTCCGTATACTCAGGGGGCGATCTACCACCTCTCTACGCGATGCGGCCCGCCCGGCAGATGCCGGCGGGCCGCATTCGCGTTCGGCGGGCGCCGCGGACGACTAGCGCCGCGGGCTCCCCTCGGTGAGCCGCCGACGGATGCGCTCGATCTCCGCGCGCAGCTCGGCCAGATCCGCGTCCATCCGCTCCAGGGAGCGCAGGAGATCGAGGTCGGCCGGGGCAGGAGCGGGCGCCGCCACCGCCGGCCGGACCCGCTCCTC
>JBFIUJ010000032.1:0-13482 GCA_041607595.1 Gemmatimonadales bacterium
AGCACGCCGAGTACAACGACCGCACCAAGCGGCTCGCCCGGCTCCAGTTTCATGTCGGGACCATCCTGCAGGCCACGCCGATCGATTCGCTCTACGACGCCGCGTCCGACCATCACCGGCTGAAGGAGCTGGTGCTGGCACGGTATCTGTTCGAGACGGACGACGGGTGGGTCCTCCGGCGGGCCCGCTTCTATCGGGGGGCCCGGCAGATCGAGGACGAGGAGCGGCGGGGCAAGGAGCTGCTCGAATGGTTGCTGGGCCAGCCGGCGTGGACGGCGCGGAACTACCTGCTGGCCGCTCAGCTGGTCGGGACGGTTCCTCACGCGGCGCTGGGCGGGGAGGAGACGACCCACCGCGTCCGGAACCTGGCCACGGAGATCGCGGATCTCGAGCCTCGCTACCAGCGGCTCCGGCTGAAGATCCACTCGTTCCCCTCGCGGGAGGACGTCGACACCGTGGAGGCGCGGCTCGCCCAGACCTCCCTACGTCCCGAGGTCCGGACCAAGCTCACCGATCTGCGGGACCTCCTGCGGCTCCAGTACGACGCCGGCCGGGCGGTGGAGACGATCGCTCGGTACGAGCGGAGGCTCCGGAGCAGCCTGGGGCCGGATCTCGCCGCGCTCCGCCGGAGCTATGCCGACGAATCGCCGCGCCAGCGCCTCGAGCGCCTGGCCCTGCTGGCCGCCAACATCCGCGACCGCGTGACCGCGAGCCGAGACGGACGCGCCAACCTCGTGCTCATGGACCTCGGGGCGAGCCTCCAAGAACAGGCGTTCGTGCTGGCCCAGGAGCTGGCCGCGGCCGACACCACACGGGTTCCCAGGGCGGAGCGGCTGCGCCGTCTCGGCACCTGGCACGCGCTGGCCTACGGCGCGGGCTTCCTCTCGGCCCGGGAGCGGGACGCGCTGCGGCAGGCGGCGGACCGGCTCCTGGGCGACACCGCGGCGACCGCGCTCGACTACCGGCATGCGCTGGGCTATCAGGGTCGCGCCCTGGACTGGGGCTGGTCCACCGCGCGGAGCGTGTTTGGGCCGGTCCACCAGCGGTACCTGAGGGTCGAGCCCAAGGCGGCCGGCTTCCTGGATGCGCTGGTCCGGGGCTCGGTGCTGCTCCCCCTCTCCACCGAGCTGGGCCGCCTGGCGGCCGACGCGGACGGCCTGCTCGCCGCCTCGCACGAGATTCTGGGTCAGCGCACCAGCCACGGCGCCCGCGGCTTGAACCCCGGCGTGGCCCGCGGCCGCCTGGCCATCGTGTCGGATCACGCCGACCACACCGCGGTGACCTTCGACCCCGACAAGCTCTATGTGCTGCCTGCCGCGATGGCGGAGCTCAAGCCCGTCGCCGGCGTGCTCACGATGGAGGAGGGAAACCTGCTCTCGCACGTGCAGCTGCTGGCGCGGAACCTGGGCATCCCCAACGCGAGCTTCTCGCCGGTCGCGATGCTCCGGCTGCAGGAGTGGGAGGGGCGCGAGTTGTTCTACGCCGTCTCTCCGCTGGGCCGGGTGATCCTGAAGCCCGCCGACAGCCTCAACGCGGTGGAGCGGGGCCTCCTCACCGGCGGAGCGGAGGCGGCCACCTCGCGGGTGGCGCTCGACGTCTCCCGCCTCCGGCTCGACGTCACGACCCCGATCCCGCTGAGCGAGCTGCGGGCGGAGCATTCCGGGGTGACGGTCGGGCCCAAGGCGGCGAACCTGGGCCAGCTCGCCGCGTACTTCCCGGGGAGGGTCTCGGCCGGGTTGGCCCTGCCGTTCGGGATGTTCTACCAGCACGTGGACCGCCCGGTCGGGGCCGGGCCGAGCGTGCTCCAACGGCTGGAGGACGCCTCCCGCCGGGCGCAGGCGATGCGGGCGGAGGGCAGGCCCGAGACCGAGGTAGACCAGTTCATGTTCGGGGAGCTGGCGGAGGTGCGCCGCGCGATCCTCGAGCTCGAGTGGCTGCCCGAGACACGCCGCGCCATCGAGGCCGGCCTCCGAGAGGTGTTCGGGGCGTCGGTCTCCCAGGGCATCTTCGTCCGCAGCGACACCAACGTGGAGGACCTTCCCCAGTTCTCCGGGGCGGGCCTGAATCTCACGGTGCCGCATCAGGTGACGGTCGAAGACGTGCTCGCCGGGGTCAAGCGGGTCTGGACCTCGCCCTTCAGCGAGCGAGCCTACCTCTGGCGGAAGCAGATCCTCGAGGCGCAGGCGCGAATCTACCCGTCGGTCCTCCTCCTCCAGAGCGTGCACTCGGAGAAATCCGGGGTGTTGATCACGACGGGGCTGCAGGGCGGCACGGCGAGCGACCTGACCATCGCGACGGCCGAGGGTGTGGGCGGCGCGGTCGAGGGCGAGGACGCGGAGCAGGTGTTGGTCGGTCCCACCGGCGAGGTGACGCTGCTCTCCCAGGCGAAGTCGCCCCAGCGAAGGATGCTGCCCCGGCGCGGCGGTGGCGCGGTCATGGTCGCCGCCAGCAGGCCCGAGCGCCTGCTGGCCGAGCCGGAGATCGCCCAGCTCCGTGACGTGGTGGCGGAATGGAAGACCCGCTTCGCCGCCGCCGCACCGGGCACCGTGTGGGACATCGAGTTCGGCTTCGTGGGCGGGCGGCTCTGGCTCTTCCAGATCCGCCCCTTCGTGCGGTTCCGGAGCGGAGAGCTGCTCGAGCGCCTGCACGTGCTGGACGCCGAGGCGCTCCGGAACGGCGACCGCCGGGTGCTGCTGGCGGAGGGCGTGTGACGCGGGTGCGTCTGCTGCGCTGGGTCATGGCCGGAGCCGCCGGCGTGGCGGGCGCCGGCCTGCTCGCCGCCGCGGCGCGGGAGTACCCGCTGGACGGTTACGAGCGCACCGGCATCCGGCGGCTGAGGGCCTATCAGCTGGTCTTGGAGCGGAAGCTGCCTGGGAACCTGCGCCTCCCGCCCGGGGCCATGCTGCCGGAGAGCGGGATCCGGCTGCGGCTTCGGGGGGTGAACGACACGCTCGATCTCGGGCCGGACACCCCCCGGGACTCGGCGCTCCAGGCGGGGTTGGAGCGGGCCATCGGCTCCCGGGACGACTCGTACCGGGTCGCGCTCCTGGACATCACCGACCCCGCCCGCCCCCGTTTCGCGGGCGTCCGCCCGGACGAGGGGTACATCCCGGGAAGCGTGGGCAAGCTGCTCGTCCTGACGGGCGTCTTCAACGAGCTCCGGCGCCTCTACCCCGAGGACGTGGAGGCGCGGGAGCGGATGCTGCGGGAGCGGCAGGTGGTCGCCGACCGGTTCGTCCTGCCCAACAGCCATCAGGTCCCCGTGGTAGCGGACGGCATGCGTGGGGTCACCCACCGCGCGATCCGGGTTGGGGACACCTTCAGCCTCTGGGAGTGGGTGGACCACATGGTCTCACCCAGCTCCAATGCCGCGGCCTCGATGGTCTGGAAGGAGGCCCTCCTGATGCGGGCCTTCGGGCCCGCATACCCCCCCTCCCCAGCCGCGGCCGACTCCTTCCTGCGGTCCACCCGGCCGCTGGAGCTGTCGGACCGCTCGGTCGAGGTCCTGGAGGAGCCGCTCGCCGCCGTGGGATTGGACACCGAACGGCTCCGGCAGAGGACCTACTTTACCGGGACGGCCTCCCGGTCGATACCTGGTAAGTCGAGCCTTGCCACCCCATTGCAGCTCCTCCGCTGGCTGGTCCGGCTGGAGCAGGGGAAGCTGGTGGACGGGTGGAGCAGCCAGGAAATGAAACGGCTGCTATATTTTACTCGCCGGCGGTACCGGTACTCGGCCTCCCCCGCCCTGAACGAGGCCGCCGTGTACTTCAAGTCCGGCTCACTGTACCAGTGTGAGCCGGAGCCGGGGTACGCCTGTGGGCAGTACCGCGGGAACAAGATGAACTTGATGCACTCGGTGGCCATCATCGAGTCGCCCGCCGCAGGCGAGCGGCAGCGGGTCTATCTGGTGGCGATGATGTCGAACGTGCTCAAGATCAATTCGGCCGCGGAGCATTTGGCCATCGCCACCCGGATCGAGCGGATGATCGCGTCGCTGCATCCGGAGCCGTCACCAGGGGAGCATTGACACACGTGCTGCATTCGAGCTTGACCGCGGTGATCTGCCTCGCCGCCCTCGGCCTGACGGCCCCCGGCCCTCTCACGGCGCAGGCCGCGCGCACCGGCACCCTCGCGCTGCCGCCGCAGGACCCCCAGCTGCAGCGCGGCCTGGACCGGATCCTGGCCGAGCGGCCCTTCCGCCGCCTGGTCTCCCAGAAGCGGATGTCGGTGGCGCTGGTGGACCTGTCCGACCCGTCGGTCATCCGCTACGCGGGCCTGGACGACGGGCGGATGCGTTATGCGGCCAGCCTCCCCAAGATCGCCATCATGCTCGGGGCCTTCGACCGGATCGACCGGGGTGATCTGCCGTACACGCCGGAGCTCCGGGTGCGGATGGAGGACATGATCCGCCGCTCCAGCAACTCGGAGTCCACGCGGCTGATCGAGCAGGTCGGGTTCGAGTCCATCGCCCGTACGCTTCGCGACGGCCGGTATCAGTTCTACAACCCGCGCCGTGGCGGCGGGCTCTGGGTGGGGCGGGACTACGGCGGAGGCCCCGGCCTCTGGAGGCGGGATCCGCTCAACAATCTCAGCCACGGGGCCTCGGCCCGGCAGGTGGCGCGGTTCTTGGTCATGATGGACCGCGGGGAGCTGGTGAGCCCCTGGGCCTCGGCCGAGATGAAGAGCATCATGGGCCACCCGGACATCAACCACAAGTTCGTCCTCGGCCTGGAACGTCGGCCCACCTCGCGCATCTTCCGCAAGTCCGGCAGCTGGAAGCAGTGGCACGCCGACGCCGCGATCGTGGAGCGGGACGGGAGGAAGTACGTAGCCGTCGCGCTGGTCGAATCCATGACGGCCAAAGGCGTCCTCTCGGACCTCATCGTCCGGCTCGACGACCTGATCCATGGCGCGCCCCGCCCCGCCCCCGGCGTGCCCACCGCGGCCCTCGCCGACCAGGTCGCCGCGGCAGGGACCGAGTAGCCCCAGCCGGCGCCCATCGGCGCCGGCCACCATCCCCATAGAGAGGAGCCCGCCGATGAGCCCATCGGAAAGGGCCTGGCCCCTCCCGCCGGCGACGTTCCGGCTGGAGGAGGCGCTCCGTGTCCTGGCCCGGACGCCGGGCGCGCTGCAGGCCCTGCTGCGGGGGGTCGGCCCCCCGTGGGACCGATCCAGCGGCGACCCCGGGACCTGGGCCCCCTACGACGTGGTCGGTCACCTGATCCACGGCGAGCGGACCGACTGGATTCCACGGGCCCGCATCATCCTCGAGCACGGAGAGTCCCAGGCCTTCGAGCCCTTCGACCGCATCGCCCAGTTCGAGGCCTCCGGCGGTCGTCCGCTCGACGCGCTGCTGGACGAGCTTGCCGCCCTCCGGACGGACAACCTACAGACCCTCCGCGGGTGGCGTCTGGGGCCGACGGACCTGGACCGTCGGGGGATGCACCCCGAGCTCGGCACCGTGACGCTGGGCGCGCTGCTGGGCACATGGGTCGTCCACGACCTGAGTCACGTCGCGCAGATCGCGAGAGGGATGGGCGGGGTCTACCGGGACGACGTCGGTCCGTGGAAGGCCTATCTGCCGATGCTGCATCGCTGAACGCGGGAACCGGAGAGTGGGCCCGGGGGTTTCGAGGGCCCGCCACGCCCAGACCGCCGTCAGGAGCTCCCCCATGTTCGTCCGCGCCCGTACGACCGCCGCCCTGGCCGCTTTCGCGCTCGCCGCCTGCTCCGGCCTGCCCGGGCAGGGGATCAAGAAGAGCCAGCACGGGACGGTGACCCAGACCATCGGCGCCACCACGGTCGCGATCGTCTACAACCGCCCCGTGGCGCGGGGCCGGGAGATCTACGGCGGGATCGTGTCCTACGACAAGGTCTGGAACCCGGGGGCGGACCAGGCGACGTCCATCGCCTTCAGCCGCGGGGTGAAGCTCGCGGGCCACGAGCTTCCGGCGGGGAAGTACAGCATCTGGGCCATACCCCGCCCCGATCGCTGGACGCTGATCTTCAGCCGGGCGGCCAACGTGTTCCACGAGCCCTATCCGGGCGAGGACAAGGACGCCCTCCGGCTCGAGGTGGTGCCGACCCGAGGTCCCCACATGGAGACCCTGACGTTCCACTTCCCGGTGGTGGACGGGACGGAGGGGGTGCTGGCGCTGCACTGGGCCGAGACCATCCTGGAGATTCCGATCTCGACCGAGGGGTGATCGTCCGCGCGGTCGGGGGGTGGGATGTGCACGAATGGGAGCCCATGGCATCCCCCGTGGGCTCCCATTACTCTCATCGGTGAGACCGGGCAGGTCCCGGAAATGCGGAACGAGGAGGACTCCATGGGCAAGACACTGGCACTGGCCATGATCATGGGCGCCGCGGCGTGCGCGCCCTCCCCGGACGGATCGGGGACGGAACCGGTGCCCGATCGCTCGGTCCTGGTGATGGACCCATCACGAGAGGTGCTCCACGCTGCGTACAGCGGCCTGGGCACCGCAACGCGGCTCCGGATCTCCGCCGGGTCCGCGTGGGTGGCGATGTGGGAGCGGATCCACAGCACGATGTCCCCCGTGCCGGAGGTCCCCGCGATCGACTTCGATCGGGAGCACGTGCTGGTGGAGGCGATCGGCTCACGGTCGTCGGGTGGGTTCGGAGTGCACATCGACAGCGTCGTCACGACCGGGAACGGGGCCATCGCCTACGTGACCCGCTCCGAACCGGGACAGGGGTGCATGCTCACGATGGCGTTGACGCAGCCGGTACACGTGGTGCGGATCCCGCGGGAGGCGGGCACCATCACGTATCGGGAGCGCACGGTCAGCCAACCCTGCCGTTGAGCCGAGGCGCCGGCCCGGCCGGCGCCCAGTCGTTCCACCCGATGTGATCCCGCCGGCTCCTCGCCGGCCCGGCCGAACGCTCCGTCTCGCCCGGGACATCCGCCATGGGACACCCTTCCACGCTGCGGCGGCTCTGGCGCTATGTCTGGGCGGCCCCCACGACCCTCCTCGGGCTCCTTCTCATACCGCTCGCCGGCCGGGGCGGCGTGCGGCGCCGGGACGGCCTGCTGGAGGCGAGCGGAGGTCTGCTCGGGCGCCTGCTGGCCCACGCGACGTTCCTCTCCGGAGGCGTCGCGGCGGTGACCCTCGGCCACGTGGTCCTCGGGCGAACGGCCGGGTGCCTGGACCGGACCCGGGCGCACGAGCGTGAGCACGTGCGACAGTGCGAGCGCTGGGGACCGCTCTTCGTGCCGGCCTACCTGGCCGCGGGCCTCTGGACCTGGATCCGGGGCGGCCATCCCTATTGGGACAACCGCTTCGAGCGCCTGGCGCGGGAGGCTGAGGCCGCACCGCCTGTCGCGCCGGATCGCGCCTGACCGGCCTCCGCTCGGAGGCGCGAGCGAAAGCGGGCCGGTACATATTCCCGACATGACGACCGGGCTCGACCGCGATCCACCCCGGGCCGGCGTCCCGGCCCCCGCCGGGCTCCGGCGCATACGGACGCTCGCCCTGCTGCTGGATTCGGCGCTGCGGATCCCGGGGACCCGCATCCGCGTCGGCCTCGATCCCTTGCTCGGCCTCGTGCCGGGCCTGGGAGACGCCCTCACCGTCGGCCTCGCGGGTTACATCGTGGTGGAAGCGGGCCGGCTCGGCGCTTCTTCAGCCGTCCTGCTCCGCATGCTGCTGAACGTCGGGTTCGATGCCCTCGTCGGCAGCGTACCCTTCCTGGGCGACTTCGCCGACGTCTTCCTGCGGGCCAACACGCGCAACCTGCGCCTGCTCGAGCGGCACCTGGAGGACCCAACACGCCATCGGAGGGCGTCGCTGTGGTTTCTCGTCCTGATCCTGATCGGGCTGGTCGTCGCCGTGGGCGGCACCCTGATGCTCGGCATCTGGGCCGGTTGGCGCCTCCTCGGGTGGCTCGGCTCGTGAGCCTGTCGATCGAGGCGTTGGCCCAGCGAGCATGGGCGGTCCTGGCGGGGAGCGTGCTGGCCGGCCCGGTCCAGGCCCAGGCCGGTCCTCCGATCACGGCGGAGGCGATCTATACGGCGGACCTGATGGGACCGGTCCGCGGGGGCCTGCGCCGAGAGGCCGTCTACCAGGACAACCTCGACCTCACGGTGAGCGCCGACCTCCAGCGCCTGCTCGGCTGGCGGGGAGCGACGGCCTATGCGTACGTCCTCTCGAACCGGGGTGACGACCTGACCCCGGTGGTCGGCGACGCCCAGGGCGTCAGCAACATCGAGGCGCCGAATACCTGGAAGCTGTACGAGGCGTGGATCCAACAGAACGTCCTCCAGGGACGGGTCTCGATCCTCGCCGGCCTGTACGACCTGAACACCGAGTTCGACGCCATCCAGGCGGCCGGCGCCTTCCTCAACAGCTCGTTCGGCATGGGGGCGGAGTACGGCCAGAGCGGCCTCAACGGTCCGTCCAGCTTCCCGGTGACGTCCCTCGGCCTGCGCGTCAAGGTCAAACCGACCCGGACGTCGTATCTCGGGCTGGCCGTGCTGGACGGCGTCCCCGGCGACGCGACGGATCCGTTCGGCACTCACGTGCGATTGGGGAACGGCGAGGGCTGGCTCGTGGCGGGTGAAGCCGCCCTCCTCAGCCGCCTTGACCCCGGGCAGGAGGCGCTGACGGCCCGGTCGCGGGCCCAGCGCCGGCACTGGCGGATCGGTCGAGGGCGGGAGGCGGCGCGGTACGGCAGCAAGCTCGCGGTCGGCGGGTGGCTCTACACGGCGCCGTTCGACGATCTGGTCCAGCGGGAGGCCGCCGGCTCACCGCTGCGCCAGCGGGGGAACCGAGGGGCCTACGCCCTGGGCGAGCATCGGCTCTACCGGGAGGGGGGCAACCGGGGCGGTGGAAAGGTGTTCGCCCGAGTGGGGCTGGCGCGGGCGGACTTCAACCGGTTCGGCACCTTCGGCAGCGGCGGCGTGGTCCTCTACGGCCTCATCCCGGGACGAGACGACGACGAGACCGGGCTCGGGATCGCCGTGGCCAAGAACGGCGTGCCGTACCGCCGGGCGGTGGCGCTGGGCGGGGGCGCCACGGACGGCGCCGAGGCCACGCTCGAGCTGACCCACCGCACGAATCTCGGGTCCTGGCTCGCCGTGCAGCCAGACCTCCAATGGGTGGTCAACCCCGACACCCGGCCGGACCGCGGAAACGTGGTCGTGCTCGGCGTCAGGGTGGAGGCAGCGGTGCGGTTCCCCTGAGCTCGGCGGGAGGACGATGGCAGACCATACGATCGCATTCTGGAACCTAGAGAACCTCTTCGACCTGGAAGATTCGCCCCATCGCCCGGCCTGGCTCCGGGACCGATTGGCACGCGAGCTGGTCGGCTGGGACGAGGCCGTGCTGAGCCGCAAGGTGGCTCAGCTGGTCCGGGTCGTCGCCGGGCTCAACGGGGCGCGGGGGCCAGACCTGCTGGGCGTGTGCGAGGTGGAGAGCCGGCCGGTGCTGGAGCGGCTGGTCTCGGCGCTCGCGCCGCTGGGCCGCGACTACGGGATCGCCCACCACGACACCAGCGATCAGCGCGGGATCGACGTCGCCTTTCTGTACGACCGGGCCCGATTCACCGCGCAGGAGCAGTTCTCCCACGTCATCCTCAAGCGGACCGGCACCCGCGACCTGTTCCAGGTGAACTTCACCACGCCGGACGGCCGCCTGCTCGTGGTGGTCGGGAACCACTGGCCTTCGCGGAGCGGCGGCCGCTGGGAGAGCGAGCCTTATCGGATCACGGCGGCGGAGACGCTGAGCTACTGGCTCACGCGGATCCTGGAGATCAAGGGGAGCGAGGCGGCGGTGCTGGTCATGGGCGACTTCAACGACGAGCCCTCGGACCGGGCAATGGTGGACTACGCCCTGGCCGGGAGCAGCGCCGCCAAGGTGCGCAACGCCCGGAGCCCGCGGCTGTTGAACCTGATGTGGCCGGCGCTCGGCGCTGGCACGGGATCGCACTACTTCGACAATTTCGCGAACGTCCTCGATCAATTCTGCATCTCCCGCGGACTGCTCACCGGAGCGGGGGGCTTCAGGGTGGCGGACGGCTCGGTGCGGGTGGAGATGCCGGCGCCGATGGTCTCCGGCGGCGACTATCCTTCACCCATCCGGTTCGGGCGCCCCTCGGCGGGGCTCAACCCGGACGGGTTCAGCGATCACTATCCCATCTCCCTCGTGCTCCAGGAGACGACTCCGTGACCGACGGTCGGGCATGATCACCGCGCTGGCCGCCGCCCTCGGCGGCGTGGTCCTCGCGATCCTGCTGTGGCGGCTGGCCACCGCGCGCGACGAGGCGCCCGGGCGCCCGCGCCCTGCGGACGAGGAGGTCGAGGGGCTGATGCGGGAGGGGCGCAAGATCGCCGCGATCAAGGCCTACCGGGAGCAGCATCCGGGGATGGGCCTCAAGGAGGCGAAGGACGCGGTGGAGCGGTTGGAGCGCGGCCAGCCGCTCCCTCCTCTCACGCCCCTGTCCAGGGAGACGCCCCTGCGGGACCAGGACGTCGAGCGGCTCATCCGCGAAGGGCAGCTGGTGAGCGCGGTGAAGCTCTTCCGCGAGCGGCATCCCCACCTCGGCCTCAAGGAGGCGAAGGACGCGGTGGACCGCATCGCCCGATTCCTGGTGCTCGCGCTGTTGGTCCTCCCGGCTCTCCGCGCCGGGCCCCTGGTGGCCCGGGACACGGCCACGCCGACGAGTGTTCCGGCCGGGTGCCACACTTCGCAGAGTTGATCCTCACCCCTCCCCTTCCGCGCTGGGAGTCTCGATGCGCCTGGCCCAGGCCGCGCTAGCCCTCAGTCTCGTCGGGACCCTCCTCCTGCTCGGGACCGGTCCCGCGTACCGGATGGGAGGCCTCGCCCTTCGGCCGCTCTTCCTCCTGCTCGGTCTCGGGGCCATCGCGGCGATCGGGGGTGGCACGCTCGGCCTGGTCGCGGCCCTGACCGCGCGCCAGGGCGGGACCACGCTCGTGGTCGCGCTGGCGGCCCTCGTGATCGGGGCGCTGGCCGCCTATGCGCCTCTGGACTTCGTGCGCCGGTCCATGACGGTGCCCCGCATTCACGACATCACCACCGACGTGGACGACCCGCCCGCATTCGTGGCGATCCTTCCGCTGCGGGCCACTGCCCGGAACCAGGCGGAGTACGGCGGACCCCGGGTGGCCGACGCGCAGCGACGGCACTACCCCGACCTCCGCCCGCTCGACCTGACGCTGTCCCCAGCGAGCGCGCTCGAGCGCGCCCGCCGGGTGGGAGTGGAAATGGAATGGGAGATCGTCGCCGTGGATGGAGCGACCGGTCGGCTGGAGGCCACCGCCTCCACGCCGTGGTTCGGATTCAAGGACGACGTGGTCGTCCGGATCCTCCCGCGGGACGGCGGGGCCCGGATCGACGTGCGCTCCGTGTCGCGGGTGGGTCGGAGCGACCTGGGCAAGAACGCGGAGCGCATCCGGGAGTTCCTCGCCCGGATGCAGCGCTGACGCGGCGATGGCCTCGGCAGCCCGGCGGCACCTCCGGAACATGGTGCTCCAGGTCATGGCGGTGGACGCGGCGGCCATCGCGCTCTACCTCCTCACGCCACTGCGACAGGCCGAGGGGACGGTGAAGCTGGGGTACGCGGCGGTCTGGACCATCGCGATTCTGGCGGTCGTGGGGGCCGGGCTCCGGCGCATCCGCGGCAGCCGCCGAGCGTCACCGTGACGGGGAACGCGTCGCCGTTGCATGAGCGGATCTACCGCGTGGTCCGTCGGATCCCCCGCGGCCGGGTGGCCACCTACGGCCAGGTGGCGGAGCTCGCCGGACTGCCGCGACAGGCCCGCCTGGTCGGCTACGCACTGCACGCGCTGGACGGGGGAGCCGACGTGCCGTGGCACCGGGTGATCAACGCGAGGGGCGAGGTGAGCCAGCGGGCGGTGCCCGGCGACGAGCGGCTCCAGCGGCTGCTGCTGGAGGCGGAAGGCGTCGAGTTCGACCGGGCCGGGCGGGTCGCCCTCGGCCGGGCTCGGTGGCGGGCCGGGAAGACGGCGAGGCGCTAGACTCTCCGCAGCTTCCAGGTTCCCCGCCGGAAGACGATGGCGCTCAGGACCGCGAGGGTGGAGAACGCCACCGCCATCGCGATGAACACGCCGCTCGGACCCCGGTCCAGGACGATGGCGAGCGTGAACGCGAGCGGGATCTCCCAGAGCCAGAAGCAGACCAGATTGAGCACGGTCGGCGTCCAGGTGTCGCCCGCGCCGTTGAACGACTGGGTGAGCACCATCCCGTAGGCGTAGAACGGGAACCCCACGCTCACGATCCGCAGGCAGGCGATCGCATGCCGCTGGATCTCGGGCTCCGGCGTGAATATCCGCACGAGCGGTCCGGCAAAGACGAAGAACAGGAGACCCACGGTCCCGAGGAAGAGCATGTTGTAGTACCCGGCGAGCCACACCGCGCGCTCGGCCCGGTCCGGCTTCTGCGCGCCGAGTCCCTGGCCCACCATCGTCGCGGCGGCGTTGCTGAGCCCCCAGGACGGAAGCAGCGCGAAGAGGATCACCCGCACCCCGATGGTGTACCCCGCGAGGGCCTCGCTGCCGAATGAGGCGAGCACCCGCACCAGCCCGATCCAGCTGGCCATTCCCACCAACACCTGGAACGTGCCGGTTCCCGAGAGGCGGACCAGCTGGGCCATGGTGCCGAGGTCGAGCCGGAGATGCTCGGGACGCACCCGGACCCTGCCGTCCCGACGCCAGAGGATCCACAGCTGGTAGAGGACGCCGGTGCCGCGCCCGATGTTGGTCGCCACCGCCGCGCCCGTCACCCCCAGCTCGGGAAAGGGCCCGAGCCCCAGGATGAGGCAGGGATCGAGCACGATGTTGATCGAGTTGGCGACCCAGAGCACCCGCATCGCCACCGCCGCATCACCGGCCCCGCGGAAGATCGCGTTGATCAGGAAGATCAACAGCACGGTGGCGTTGCCGCCCAGCATGATCGCCGTGTAGGTCTTACCCGTCTCCACCACGCCGGCGGAGGCCCCCATGAGCCGGAGCAGGCTCGGGGCGGAGAGGGCGCCGGCGACGCCGATGACCGCGGCGATGCCCAGGCCCAGGGCGATCGCCTGCACCGCCGTGCGGGCGGCACGCTCGGGGTCCTTCTCGCCGATGCGGCGGGCGACCATGGCGGTCACGCCGATGCTGAGCCCGATCGCGACCGTGTAGACAAGGGTCATCAGGGACTCGGTCAGCCCGACGGTGGCGACGGCATCCGCGCCCAAGGTGGAGACGAAGAAGACGTCCACCACCGCGAAGATCGACTCCATCACCATCTCCAGCACCATCGGAATGGCGAGGAGGACGATGGCCCGGCCGATCGCGCCCTGGGTGTAGTCGTGATCGGTGCCGCGGACGGCATCGCGCACGGCGTGCCACCAGCGAGCGGGCGGTGGGGGAGGCGGGGGGGATTCGTCGGTCATGGGGTGAACCGGGTGCGGTCGCCGTCGTCGGGGCGGTGCGCGTTGGCC
>JBFIUJ010000033.1:0-13471 GCA_041607595.1 Gemmatimonadales bacterium
CACCAGGACCCATCCTAAAGGACAGTTCCATAACACGGCCATAGCGGCCCCTACCCCGACGCCGAGCCAGAGTTCCATGATCCGGAGACCCCGTTCGGCCACCGCAGCATCGTGGGCCGCCCTGATCACGCTCGCGTCGCTCGCCTCCCCCGCGCCCGCCCAAGAGGCGACGCGCGGCCGGATGTACACCGGCCCGCACCGGATCCTCTCGACACCCGTTCCCACGGCCCCGAACTGGGCCGGCGTCCCGTACCGGATCACCGCCCTCGACACCAAGGGCGACACCCGATACGACAAGGTCCTGTTCCACGCGGATGACTTCGGCCAGTACCTCGTCGCCGGGGCGAGGGTGCTGCCCGGGCCGGCCGTGGCCGGCATGGAGGCGGAGCAGCCCCTGACGGTGCTGAGGAACCTCTCCCAAGCGACGCTGATGGGCTGGAGGGACGATCTGAGCGCGCTGCCGGAGGTGGCCCGGGAATCCACCCTCGGCACGAAGCACGGGGAGGCCCTCGTCAGGGTCTATCGCGTCGCGAAGGGGTCGATCCTGGTGAAGGCGCAGGGACGCCAGCCGACGCCGGACGATGCGTACGCCACCAACATCGCGAGCGTCGTGGCGAGGCGGGGGGCCGTGGTGGTGTTCGTCCTGGCCCAAAACGACACCAGCCCGGACGACGAGGACGCGGTCCGGCGGATGGCCACGGAGCTGTTCGATGCGCTCACGGTCTCGGCGGCCCGGTAGGGCCACGACCTGCGGCTCCTTCCTCGGACTCACGGAGGCTCGGCCCATGCGCACGGCAACGATCGTCGCCTGTCTGCTCGTCGGAGCGCTGGGCTGCGGGGAGGGGAAGGAGAGGGTGGGGGCGCAGCCCGACACGCTCACCCAACGCCAGCGCGACAGCCTGCTGGGCGCGTCTCCCCTCCCGGGCGCGCAGGGCGTGCGCGGCGCCCTCGACGCGAGCGACTCGGCGGCCGCCCGTCGGGCCCGGGAAGCTGCCGCCGGGCGGGAGCCGTAACCCTGGGCCCGGCGCCGGGCCTGGGCGGTGGAAGGCGGCGCATCTCCCAACCCCACCGTCCGACGAGACACCGGCCTCCACGTCACTCTCGATGTGCAGGTGCCACATGGGCTTCGTCCAGAACCGGGGCATAGAGCTCTACTTCGACGACGCGGGCGCGGGCCCGCCCGTGGTCCTCGGCCACAGCTACCTCTGCCACGGCGGGATGTGGCGGGAGCAGCTGCCGGCGCTGACCGCGGCGTTTCGAGTGATCAACCCCGACCTGCGCGGCCACGGACGATCCGGGGCGATCACGGGTCCCTTCTCGCTCTACGACGCGGTGGACGACGTGGTGGCCGTCCTCGATCGGCTCGGCATCGAGCGGGCGTTCTGGTGCGGGCTCTCGATCGGCGGGATGGTGGCCCTCCGCGCGGCGCTGGTCCGCCCCGAGCGGGTGGCCGGCCTCGTCCTCATGGACACGGACGCCGGCGCGGAGACGGCGTTTGGCAGGCTCAAGTACCGCGCGATGGCGCTGGGCGTCCGGGCCCTCGGGGTGGCGCCGCTCCTGCCGTCCGTCGCGAGGCTCATGTTCGGGGCCACCACGCGGCGAAACAATCCGGCGCTGGTGGACGAATGGAAGAAGGAGATCGCGGCAGTGCACGTCCCATCGGCGCTGCGGTGCCTGGACGCGCTGCTGGGTCGGGACTCGTTGCTCGATCGCCTGGACCAAGTCCGCGCGCCGGCTCTGATCCTGGTCGGGGACGAGGATCGGTCGCTCCCGCCGCCGAAGTCGCGCCGGATCCACGGCCGGCTCGGCGACTCCACCCTTCGACTGATCCCGGCCGCCGGACACCTCTCCGCGCTCGAGCAGCCCTCCGCGGTCAACGCGGCGCTGCTGAGCTTCCTCGGGGCGCACGCCAGCTGAGCCACGGTGACTCCATGATTCGCCGGGTTCCGCTCCTCCTCGTGATCGTCGCCGCGGCTGCGTGCCGCCCGGCCGCGGGCGGGGACGCCGATATCATCCTGGGCATCCACGAGCGCATCCTCCAGGCTCACCGAGCGCGCGACGCCTCGGCCTGGACCGATCTCGAGGCGGACACGGTCGTCGTCGCCTCGCGGGGACGGATCTTCGAGAGTCCGCGCGCCGAGCGGCTGGCCATCCGGCAGCAATATCTGGGGAGCACGCGCTTCAGCGTGTACCGGGACCTCCGGCCCCCGATCGTGCAGGTCGCGCGCGACGGGTCGCAGGCCTGGCTCTTCGCCAACGTCGAGGTGGTCGCCCACCGGGACACGGCCGGCGCCACGGATTCGACCCACACGATCTGGGCCTGGATCGAGCTCTACGAGCGGCGCGGAGGCCGCTGGCTGCTCGTCGGCAACGTGTCCAACGAGCGTCCCGGCCCCGATCCGCGATGACCGGCTCGCGCCGGCCGCGACCGACGCCGGCCTAGCCGGGCCTCGGGCCACAGGGTCGAGGGGGGGGCGGCTCTGCCTCGAAGAGGTGCGCGAGGAGGTATCGGCGGCTCGCCCACGGGGCCTCGACCCGATCCTGGTCGTGCCCGGCGTCGTCGTGGAAGTGGACCTCGAGGCAACGCGCGCCCCGCGGGCCGGCGGCCCGGACGAACTCCCGCCCGTTGATCACCGGGACTGCCGAGTCCTCGCCGGCCCAATGGACCTGGGCCGTGCCGGTGCGGTCGGCGAAGTAGAGCGGAGAGCTGGCCACGAGGTGCAGCCGAGTGTCCGCGAGGCCGCGCGTCCCGGCCAGCGCGCGAGACAGGAAGTAGTCGATGAACTGCCCGCCGACCCTCCCCGGGGGCGAGCGTTGTCGCAGGCCCTCCTCCACCAGCTGCCGTTGGGTCCACCCCCAGGTCCCCATCAGGCGCAGCCACTCGGTCGGCGCGGCCCAGGCCACGGTGCAGGCGAGCGACGGCTCCCGGATGCTCGCCAGCAGCGCCACCGTGCCTCCCCGGCTCCGCCCGAAGGCGCACACCCGGGACGTGTCGGCCTCGGGGGTGACGCGCTTCGCCACCGCGAGAAAGGCGAGGAAGTCGTCCGTCGCGCCGTCCCAGGCGTCGCTCCGATCGCCACCGGCCCAGAGCGTGTCGCCCAGCAGGACCAGGCCTTCGCCGCGGTAGGCCGGGGAGACGATGATCGTCCGCTTCGCCTCCTCCCCCAAGACCCGCGGGCCGGTGAGGCTCGACGGGACGTCGAGCGGCGGGAAGCGGGGCGAGACCCCGCGGGCCTCGGCGAGGATGGGCGCGCCGCGCGCGCCGTCCGGGACCAGGATGACCCCGTAGTGGGTGGCGCCATGGACGTCGTGGCGGTACACCCGTGCCTCGGCCGGAGCGCCGCCCACCGTGATGCGCTCCCGTCGCACCAGCGCCACCTTCCTCGGGGAGAGGTCCCGGTCGGCCCAGCGGCGGCGCACCCGAGCCACTTCCCGAGGGGTGGGCGGAGCGAAGAGCTCGGCGGCGGGAAACGGGAGGCGCCAGCCGTCCGGCACCGCTGGAGCGTCGGGTTCCCCCAACATCCGAAGCGCGGCCCCGGCCCAGCCATGCCCCTCGTCGATCTCGAGCGCCCGGCGGAACTCGACGGCTGCCTCCGCGTGCCGTCCCTGTAGCATCAGCGCATCCCCGAGCATGGCCAGCAGGCCGGGGGCCTGTGGGTGGCGCTCGATCCCCGAGCGGAGCAGGGACTCGGCGGGCCCGCCGAGGGAGGGCCAGCGCAAGAGCCCGCGGGCCACGTCGGCCAGGCTGTCGAGGGGCAGGGCCGCCACCAACGCCCTTCCCCCGCCGCCGCCGCGGTAGGCATGCTCGATCGCCAGCTCCTCGTGGTCGGGCACCCGCACGAGCTCCTCGTCGTAGCCGTAGCCTGTGGTCGCCAGGCGCTCGCCACACCCGCGCGCGTCGCGGGTGAAGGTGGCGTGGAAGCGGTCCTCGTGCCCGATCATCGAGAAACGGTCGCGCCCCTCGACGCCGAACGGAGCCCCGCCCTGCCAGTCGATCGGCCGAAGCACGAGCGTCCCTCGCCGGATGTCGGCGTACACGACGCTCGCGGCGGGCCGGCCGGCGGGCGCATATCGGCCTGCGAGTCCGGATAGCCCCTCGCAGCCCGACTGGGCCGCGGCATTGGTGGTGATGAGGGCGGCGGTGGTGATCACCAGCGCGGTGGCTCGCATGGGCGCTCTCGGCGGTTGGGGGGGAGGCGGTCCCGGCGGAGACCGCGTACCTTGCCGTACGGGCTCGGAAGCTCAGGGGTTCAACCCACAAGAGAAGCCTAGCCCCCCGTTGGAGGCGATGTTGCTCACCCTCCGACTCGGGTGGCTCGTCGTACGGTGCCGACGGGCTCGGACCTCGGCCCGGTCCCCAGGCCGGCCCGTTCGGCGGTTCTCACCATCCAGTTGAGAGAGTGATCATGACCCATGCCCGCCCGACGCCCGCCGTGCTGGCGCTGCTGTGTGTCCTCACGACCGCGCCCGCGCTCGCCCAGCACCCCGAGGGTTTCGAGCCCTATCTCGGCATGCAGGACCAGTTCGTGCTCGCGCTCCCGGCTGGCTGGAGCGTGTTCGACCAGCAGCAGGCCCTGACGGGAAAGCGGACCAAGACCGGGCCGCCCGTGGTGTTCAGCGCCGAAGCGATCGACGGGGAGGCGATGAAGTCCGGGGAGCGAGGGGCGCTCCAGAGGGTCCTCGCCCAGCTGGCCGGCGTGGAAGTGGGCCGGCTCGACGGCTTCCTGCTCGACCGTCTTCCGGCGGGGAAGGGGATGTCGTGCGGCGGGTTCGAGGGGCAGGCCCGGGACAGGCTGCTCGACTTGATGGGCACCGATCCGATGTTCGGCAAGCAGCGGACCATCCGGGAAAAGCCGGAGGCCGAGCCGGCCGTCATCGGCGGGTGCCAGGGGCTCCGGGTGAAGGGCAAGGGGACGGCCTCCACCGGCGCCGGAAAGAACCTCGACGTGTTCGCGGTGTCGGACGGGAAGGTGCTGTACTTGTTCAAGCTCCTGAATCTGGACGAGCACTACCCGAAGAACCTCGGCACGTTCGAGGCGGTAATGTCCACCCTGACGCTCGCGACCGCTCGGGGGAAGTGATGTTGCTCCTCGGCGTCACCCCGAGGACATGGCGGGGGTTCGCGGATCGCTCGAGCTCGCCGCGCGGCTGATCCACATCCGCACTGTGGACGAGAACCACGTGCCGGTGCCGGTGTGCCGGGACCCAACGACGACCGTGCAGGAGGTGTGGGAGCGGAATCCGCAGGCGGGTGCGCGAAGCGAGACGCGGCGTCCGGACGTCTGAGCCCGGCGCCCCGCGGCGGTTGGGTGGCTCTGGGCGGGAGCCGCACCGCGGCCCAGCCCTGAGCGGTGCGGGTGTGCAGGACCCGGTCGTGCAGCCGATCCAGCCGGCCCTGCCAGAACTCGATCCGCTCCGGCACCACGCGGAAGCCGCCCCAGAATGACGGCAGCGGCACCTCCCCGCCCTCGAACTCCCTCCGCAATTCCTCCACCCGGGCCTCGAGCGCCTCTCGGCTGTCGAGCGGCTCGCTCTGGCGCGAGGCCCAGGCGCCGATCCGGCTGCCTCGCGGGCGGGTGCGGAAGTAGGCTTCCGCCTCCTCGATCGGCAGCCGCTCGACCGGCCCCTCGATCCGGACCTGGCGCTGGAGGACCGCCCAGTGGAGGACCAGCGTCGCCCACGGGTTCTCGGTGAGCTCGCGCGCCTTTCGGCTCCCCAGGTTGGTATAGAAGGAGAAGCCGCGCTCGGAGACGTCCTTGAGCAGGACCATCCGGGCGGAGGGGCGTCCCTCGGGAGTGGCGGTCGCCAAGGTCATCGCCTCGGGGAGGTAGAGCCCGGCCCGCTCGGCCTCTCGGAACCAGGCCCGGAAGAGCACGAGCGGATCGCTGCCCGGCTCGGGTGGCGGGAGCCCTCGGGTGACCCCTCGCGCCGCGAACAGCAGGCTCCGCACCGTCCGAAGCAGGGTCATCGCCCTACCGCCTCCTCGGGGACGGCGGCCTCAGCTCGCCCGGGCCGGGCCGACCCGCTCGACGCGGACCGCGCACTTCTTGTAGTCCGGCTCGCGCGAGATGGGGCAATAGGCGTCGAGCGTGAGCTCGTTGATCGGCAGGGTCTCGTCGAAGAAGGGGACGAAGACCTGGCCCCGGGTCGGCTGGCCTCGGAAATCGATCCGGGCCCCGATCTCGAGCGACCCGCGGCGGGTCACCAGGCGGACCCGGTCCCCATCCCGCACGCCGAGCGCCACGGCGTCCTCGGCGTGCAGCTCGGCGTAGGCGCGGGGCATCGCCCGGTGAAGGACCGGGATCCGCCGCGTCATCGATCCGGTGTGCCAGTGCTCCACCACGCGCCCGGTGTTCAGCCAGAACGGGTACTCCCGGTCCGGCGCCTCCGGCGGGGGCTCGTAGGGGCGGAGCCAAATCCACGCCCGGTGATCGGGCTTCCCGTAGAAGTCGAACCCGCGCTCGGGGTCGGCGGCCGGGTCGTACCGAGCGTTGAAGCGCCACTTGGTCTCCTTGCCGGCGACGTAGGGCCAGAGGATTCCCGGGCGGGCGCGCAGCTCTTCGATCGGACCCATCCGGTGCTTCACGTTGTCATGGAACCGGGCGTATTCGACGTAGGCCTCCTCCGAGTACGTCGCGCGTTGGTAGGGGAAGAGCGCTCCGTAGCCGAGGCGGCGCGCCACCTCGATGATCTGCCAGCCGTCAGGCAGGCAGTCCCCCGGTGGCTCGACCAGCTGGCTCCAGTGCTGGGTCCGCCGCTCCGAGTTGCCGAACATCCCCTCGCGCTCGATCCACATCGCGGAAGGGAGGATGACGTCGGCCACGTCGGTGGTGGGCGTCGGGTAGACGTCCGACACCACGATGAACCGGTCGTCCTTACGGGCCCCAGCCCGATACCGATCGAGCTTGGGCAGTGAGACCATGGGGTTGGTCACCTGGATCCACATGAACCGGATGTCGCCCCGGTCGAGGGCGCGGAACATCTGGATGGTGTCGTAGGTCGGCCTGTCGGGGATTCGCTCGACCGGGACCCGCCAGATCTCGGCGGCCTGCTTGCGGGCCTTCTCCTCCGTCACCGAGCCGCCCGGGAGGCGGTGAGTGAACGTCCCGACCTCACGCGTCGTCCCGCAGGCGCTGGGCTGCCCCGTCAGCGAGAAGGGGCTGTTCCCCGGCTCCGAGATCTTCCCGGTCAGGAGGTGGATGTTGTAGATGAGGTTGTTCATCCAGGTGCCGCGGGTGTGCTGGTTCACCCCCATGCACCAAAAGGACATGACCTTGCGCGCCGGGTCCCCGTAGATCGAGGCGAGCCACCGGAGATCCTCGGCCTTCACGCCCGAGAGCCTCGCGACACGGTCCGGATCGTAGTGGTCGAGGAACCGGACGAAGGCGTCCCAGGAGGCGTCGGACGGCTGGTCGGTGAACGAGACCTTCTCCTCGAGCCCGTAGCCGATGCCCGTCTGGCCGCTCTTGAAGGCCACGTGGTCCCGGACGAACGCTCGGTCGACCCAGCCGTTCCGGACGATCTCGTGGCAGATCGCGTTGGCGATCGCAAGGTCGGTCTGGGGGTTGAACAGGAGGCTCCGATCGGCGGCGTAGCTCGAGCGGGTCGTCCGCGTGGCGAGATCCACGATGACCACGCCCCGCTTCGTCCGGCGCCGCTCCAGCAGGCGGGAGAAGAGCACCGGATGCATCTCCGCCATGTTGTTGCCCCACAGGACGAAGACGTCGGCGTGGTCGATGTCCTCGTAGCACCCCATCGGCTCGTCGATGCCGAAGCTGGTCATGAACCCCGTGACGGCGCTCGCCATGCAGAGCCTGGCGTTGGATTCCAGGTTGTTCGTGCCGATCCCACCCTTCATCAGCTTGCTCGCCAGGTACCCGTCCGGGATCGCCCACTGGCCGGACCCGTAGAACGCGACGGCGTCCTTGCCGTGCCGGTCGATGGTCTCCTGCATCCGCTGCGCTACGAGGTCCAGGGCCTCCTGGACCGGGACCTCGACCAGACGCCCGCCCCGGCGGACCATGGCCTTGGTCAAGCGGTCCCGGCCGTAGAGCGCCTGGACCGAGTTGTAGCCCTTCACGCAGCAGAGCCCGCGATTGACCGGCGACTCCGGGTCGCCCCGCACCGCCGCCGCGCGCCCGGCCGAGAGGCCGATCAACAGCCCGCACCCGACACCGCAGAACCGGCACGGCGCCTTCCGCCAGGTCATGCCGGGCGCGGCGCCCTGGGCGGCGGCCAGCCCCGGAAACGAGACCCCGGGAACCAGGGCGGCGGCCGCGGCGGCCGCCGAGGCGGCGGCGGCGCGCTTCAGGAAGTCCCTGCGGTCAATCGGCGACATGCGGCCCGGCCGGTGGTGGGGCATGGGGTGCGTCCTCCGGGGCGGGACCGGCCGGCTCGAGGCCGCCGAAGGCGAGGACCAGACATTCGATGCCCTCGACCGCCTCCAGGGAAGCCCGGAGGGACTCCTCGGCGGCCGGGTCCGGCGTGTCGGTGACGAGGACCATCAGATCCGAGTTCTCCGCCTGAGTCACCTCGCACCCGGCAATCGCCGCCAGACATTGCGCGACGTCCTCCCGGGCCCCGTCGGCGGGGAAGACCAGATAGCTGCAGACCGACATGACGACCTCCGGAGCCCGGGACGACTGTGGACGCGGCGGGGGGATCTCCGCCGCCGCCGTCGTTCGGAGCTCGGCTGGGGGGTTCCAGACATACTAGGGGCCGAGCCGAAAGTGCGCTTGGGTTTCCCATGAACAACCCTTCATGGCTCCGCGGGTCGGAGGTCCGGGCCCGAGCCCCCGGGGGCGACTCCCACCCTTGTCCGGGGCCGATCCGGGCGGCTTCTTCTCGACACGGGTACCCACGTCCAACCTCTGCGAGGCGAATCGATGACGCTTCCCCCTCCTCCCGAAGCCTATTCCCGATTCGTCGAGCGGTTCCCCGGGCTCGGCGACGCCTGGCGGCGGATCGCCGACGCCGGCCGGACCGGTCCCATCGATGAGCGGACCGCCCGCCTCATCAAGCTCGCCGTGGCGATCGGCTGCGCGAAGGAAGGGGCCGTGCACGCCAGCGCCAGGAAGGCCAGGGCCCTCGGCATCCCAGCCGACGAGATCGAGCAGGTCGTGGCGCTCGCGGCGGGCACGATCGGGCTCCCCGGGACCGTGGCGGCCTACACGTGGGTGCGGGACGTCCTGGAGCCATAGCCGCAGGGTGCCGCGCTGGCTGGGCGAGCACCCGGGCACGGCCCGGTTGGGAAGCGGTTCCAGGTCCCGATTCCCAGCTGGCGGGCGCCACCGCCGGAGATAGACTTCAATCTCCCCAGCCTGCCCGCCGCGGGCCTGAGACCGAGACGGGCCGGCAACGCTCAAGTAGCCAGGGACATGTCGAACGAGGAAGACTACGCCGCCGGGCTGCTGTTCAAGGCCCTGGACCCGACGGATCAGCCTCGCGCGATCCGCGACTGGTTCCGGATGGAGAGCGAGCGCCTCGCGGAGATCGTCGGACGCGGCCGCCGGGTGGTGGACTTCGGCTGCGGCACGGGCCGGCACCTGGCGGCGCTCGCGGCGGACGTGGCGCTCGGGGTCGGCCTGGACTACGAGCCCTCGTATATCGCCGCGGCCGCCGGGCGCGGCGTCGCGGGACCGGTTCACTTCCTCCTGGCCGACGCGTCGGCCGCGCCGTGCCGGCCCGGGTTCGACCTGGCCATCTGCATGACCAACACCTGGGGCACGATGCCGGACAAGCTCGGGGTCCTGGCCGAGATGCGGCGGCTGGTCCCGTTGCCGGGGCGGCGAGTGATCTCGGTGTACGCGCCGACCTCGGTCGAGGTCCGCCGCGAGTGGTACGCCCGGATGGGACAGCACATCGTGCGTGAGACGCCGGAGTACCTGGAGACGGCGACCGGGTTCCAGTCGGAGCACTTCACGAAGGACCGGCTGCGCCGGCTGCTGGGCCCCTGCGAGATCGAGCCGATCGGCACGGTGGGGTACCTGGCCCTGGCGTAGATGGCGACCGTGCTGAGGGACCTGCTCGATGCCTACGAGTGGCTCGACCACCCGGATGGGCCGAAGTTCGTGGAGACCCACCGCGACGCCTCTCGCTCCTCAGGCCACTGGCTGTTCCTGCCGGGGGTGTTCTCCTCGTTTCACTGCGTGCTCAACAACGAGGAGTTATGGCTGATCCACGCCGGACGGCTCTTGGTGCACGTGATCGAGCCGAGCGGCGTCCACCGCGTGCTGCGCCTCGGGACGAGACCGTCCGACGGAGAGCGCCCGGTGGTGACGGTCCCGGCCGGTCACTGGCAGGCGGCGGAGCTTCCCGAGGGCGAGCCGTTCGCGTTCGGCTCGAACGTCTGCGCGCCGCCCTTCTCCTTCCAGGATTTCGCCCTGGGGAGTCGAGCGGACCTGCTGCGGGACTTCCCCGACCATCGTGGGCTGATCCTGCGCCTGACCAGGGATCCCTGACGCTCTCGGGGGCATCTTGCCCGGCGACACCCCATCCCCTATCCGTTAGGCCAGGACGTCGAGGAGGCGGGTCGCCATGGCACATCACAAGCGCCGCCGGCCGAAGAACCGTCGAGCCGGCTGCCTGCTCTGCAAGCCCTGGAAGGTGAACGGGTTCGCCCGCGGGCGCCGCCGCGACGGGGAGCGTTACGGCGACTGGCGCCGCCGCCGAGCCGCCGAGCTCGCGCTGCTCCGGGGTTGAGGTCTCCGCCCACGCCCAACGCCCCGGAGGGACGATGCGCACGGTCTACCAGACCCAAAGCCTGAGCGACGCGCACGGAGTGCGCGCGGCCCTCCTCGCCGCCGGCATCGCTGCGGTGATCTCCGGCGAGCACTCCCTCGGTGCCATCGGCGGCGGCCTGGCCGTGCACGTCGCGACCGACGAGGACGCGGCGGCGGCTCGGCGGGTCATCGCCGAGCTGGATGAGGACGACGCGGTCTGACGCAGGCACGATGACTCCCGGCCGGTTCCCCACGCCACCTCCATACCCGCAACGCCGAGCACCCCCCATGACCCCTCCATCGGATGGTCCCGCCGCGGCACCTCGCCTCCGCCATGTCCGGCGGGGGGAGGGTCCCGCGATCTGGGTCGTCGGAGACACCTACACGTTCAAGGCCCGGGGGGAGGACACCGGGGGG
This sequence comes from Gemmatimonadales bacterium, assembly GCA_041607595.1. Classification (GTDB taxonomy): domain Bacteria; phylum Gemmatimonadota; class Gemmatimonadetes; order Gemmatimonadales; family GWC2-71-9; genus JBFIUJ01. The sequence goes on from JBFIUJ010000033.1 coordinate 11,139, forward strand.
CGGCTCGCCGCCTGGGAGGCGATCGTCCCTCCGGGGGCCGGGCCGCCGCCGCACCGTCACCGGACCCAGGACGAGGCCTATTACGTGCTCGAGGGGGAGCTCGAGGTGCGGGACGGGCCGAGCACGCTCCGCGCCGTGGCGGGCGACTTCGTCTTCATCCCGCGCGGCGCGGTCCACGCGTTCCGCAACGTGAGCCGGGAGCCCAGTCGCATGCTCCTCTGGATGACTCCGGCCGGATTCGAGGATCTGCTCTTCGCCGTGGGACAGCCGGCCCGCCCCGGCGAGGCCGCCCCGCCGCCCAGCGAGCAGGAGGTGGCGCGCACCGTCGAGCTGGCGGAGCAGTACGGGCTCGAGCTGGTACCGTAGCGCTGGACCGCGCGGGATGCGCCCGGTCACGACGTCCTTCGGCCTGATCCGCCCCTGGGGCGACGGCGATGTCGAGGCGCTGGTGAAGTACGCCGGCAGCCGCGCCGTCTGGCGCAACATGCGGGACGCCTTCCCTCACCCCTACACCGTGGAGCGCGCCCGCGCGTTCCTGGCCCTCGTGGCCGGCCAGGACCCGATGACCTACTGGGCCATCGCCACCGACCGGGAGGCCATCGGCGGCATCGGGGTCACCCTGAACCAGGACGTGCACCGACTGACGGCGGAGCTGGGCTACTGGCTGGGCGAGCCGTTCTGGGGTCGAGGCATCATGACGGAGTGCGTGACGGCGTTCACCGACCTCGCCTTCGACCGCTACGGCCTGGTGCGAGTCTATGCCATGCCCTACGCCGACAATGCCGCCTCGAGTCGGGTCCTGGAGAAGGCGGGCTATGCCTTGGAGGGCCGGCTCCGGCGCAACGTGATCAAGGACGGCCGCATCCTCGACTCGCTCGTCTATGCCAGGCTGAAGGCCGGATGAGCGAGCCGGTCCGACCGTGCCACCAGACCCGCCGCCGGCCCAGCCCGCCCTGGGTCGGGTAGATTCCCCGCTTGGATCCCGGGCACCCACTCCGAAGAGACCAGGCATGTCCAGCCGTCCGCCGAGCGACCACGAAGCCGAGCGCCGCTACACCGAGCAGGAGGTGGGGCTGGTCCTGCAGCGCGCGGCGGAGATCGAGGAGCGAGGCTCCGAGGCCGTGGCGCCGCACGGCGTCACGCTGCGCGAGCTTCGGGAGATCGCCCGGGAGGTCGGCATCCGGCCGGAGGTGATCGACGAGGCCGTCGCCCTGGTCCAGGCCGGCGCCGGTCCCCGCGGCCGGTCGCTGCTCGGCGCACCGCTCTCCAGCAAGTCGGTCCGCGGCGTCCCGGGCCGACTGGGCCAGGAGGCGATGCAGCGTCTGGTGCGCGTCATCGAGGACCACGTGGAGGCGACCGGGACCGTCACCGAGGCCCTGGGCCAGGTGCGGTGGACCAGCGTCGGGCGGGGCCACAAGTTCGATCGCACCACGCAGGTGTCCCTCTCGGTCCGGAGCGACGAGACCCAGATCCAGGTCGTACAGCGCTACCCCTCGGGGCTCCGGACCGTCCTCCATCTCCTGCCGGGGGCGTGGGGCGGCATGATCGGCGGCGCGGTGGCGGCGTCGGCCGGGGTGACCGCCCTCGCCGGGATCGGCATCGGGGTCGGGGCGGTCGCGCTCGGTATCGGCATCGGACATGGCGTCTGGCAGATGCTGGCCGGGCGCAATGCCCGCGAGGCGCAGCGGGTGGCGAGCGAGGTCGCGAGGGCAGCGAGGGACCTGGTAGGGGAGTAGTCCTCGTTACTACGCCAGGTAACGCGCTGCCAATTAGTCACTTCACGAAAACTTCCTTCCTTTCGCCCCGCCCCGGCCGGGGGGCGTCCACCGGCCCCCCGTCACACACCTGGCATCCCCGGGTCGTGGTGGGACGGCGCCGGATTCCGGGTCGCCGTAGGGACCGAATCCCGCAGGTCGGCTCCCCTCCCGTACCCTACGTCTAGCTCGATGTCACACAATCACTTCCAGAAGCCCCCTCTCCTGCCGCCCTGCACCCGGCTGGCGACGTCACCCGGCCCCCGGCATCCCTGAGGCTTGACTCGACCCCGCCGTTCGCCGGCAGGACCAGGATTACCCCCTGAAGCACCCCCCGCTACTGCCCCGCCGCCGGGGAGGCGCCACGGGCCCCCGTCGCAATAATCGGCATCCCAGCGGGAGGGGCGACGGCCCGCGCCCGGCTCCGAGCGGTCCCTCGAGGTGACGCGACCCGGCGGGTCGCCGCCGCCCTGGCCCCGCAGTCTAACCTGCTGTCACTCAATCACTTCAAGAGACCCTGCTCCCCTTTCGCGCCGGTACCCCCCCGACCCTACCTGCTCTCCCCCTCCGGCCGCTCAA
>JBFIUJ010000034.1:0-13308 GCA_041607595.1 Gemmatimonadales bacterium
GGCGCGCCGATCCACCTTGCCGTTCGGCATGCGCGGTAGATCGGCGAGCGTGACGAACATGCTCGGCACCATGTACTCCGGCAGGGTGGCGAGCAGGTGCTGGCGCAGCTCCGTCACGTTCGGCGTCGCCCAATCCTCCGCCGGCACCAGGTAGCCCACGAGCCGAGTATCGCCCGGCGTGTCTTCCCGGAGCGCCACGACCGCCTCCCCCACGCCGGGGTGCGCGGTCAAGCCGGCCTCGATCTCGCCCAGCTCGATCCGGAAGCCCCGGAGCTTGACCTGGGCATCGGCCCGGCCCAGGAACTCGAGAGCGCCATCGCTGCGCCAGCGGACCACGTCCCCGGTGCGGTAGAGTCGCGCCGCGGCGTCGTCTCCGAAGGGGTCGGGCACGAACACCTCGGCGGTCAACTCGGGCCGCCCGACGTAGCCGATGCCCACGCCCGCCCCACCCAGGTGCAGCTCGCCCGGCACACCGATCGGCGAAGGCCCGCCGAAGCGGTCGACCACGTAGGCCCGCACGTTGGCCAGGGGCCGACCGATGGTCGGGGCCGCCGGCCAGGCCTTCACCCGGGCGAGCGTCGCGTCCACCGTGCACTCGGTCGGGCCGTAGACGTTGTAGCTCTCGGTGGCCGGGGCGGCCGCGAGCACGCCCCAGAGCGCGTCGTCGATCGCTTCGCCGCCGGGGATCAGGGCCGCCGGCGCCGGCCCGTCGAAGAGCCCGGCCGCCACCAGCTGCGAGAGCTGGGACGGCACGCAGTCCAGCACGTCCACCTGCCGCTCCCGGACCCAGGCCAGAAGCCCCCGCGCGTCCAGCCGCACCTCGTGCGGCACGACCTGGAGCGTATGCCCCCGCAGCAGCGCGGTCAGCTGCTGCACCGAGGCATCGAACGCGAGCGGCGCGTTCAGGCTCACCCGCAGCGGCGCGCCCTGCGCTTCCAGCGGCGCGTAGATCTCCCGGGCCAGGGCGTCGGCCAGGTTGAGGGCCGACCGGTGGCGGATGGCGACCCCCTTCGGCCGGCCGGTGCTGCCGGACGTGTAGATGACGTAGGCCGGGTCGTCCGGGCCGGCGGTGACCGGCAGCGGGGTCGCGGTCTCCGCTTCGAGCGACGGCCGGTCGCGGTCCAGGCACAGGGCGTCGACCTCGATGCCTTCGCCCTCCAGCCGCTCCAGTGTGACCAGCACCGAGGCCTGGGAGTCCTCCAACACGAACCGCTGCCGCTCCGCCGGATAGGCCGGGTCGATCGGCACGTAGGCACCGCCCGCCTTCCAGATGCCGACCACCCCGACCGCGAGCTCCACCGAGCGATCCACCCGCAGCCCCACCAGCGTCCCCGGGCCCACGCCTTTCTTCCGGAGCGCGTGGGCCAGCTGGTTCGCCCGACGCTCCAACTCGCCGTAGGTGAGCGTGCCCGCCCCGGCCGCGATCGCCGGCGCGTCGGGGGTCCGCGCCGCCTGCGCGGCGAACGCCTCGGCCATCGTCCGGTGCGGCGAGGGCGGTGCCGCGGTGCGGTTCCACTCCTCGACCACCCGGCGCCGCTCGTCGGTGGGGAGCCACGGCACCTCACCCAGGGGACGCTCCGGCTCCGCCACCAGCCCCCGGACCAGGGTCAGGAACAGTTGGGTGAGCCGAGCCATCCGGTCCCGGTCGAAGAGATCGGTGTTGTACTCCCAGACGCCGCGGAGCCGGTCTCCGCCCTCGTCCACCAGCATCAGCAGCAGGTCCACCTTCGCGGTGGCCGTCTCCGTCTCGAGGACCTCGGCCCGGACGCCCGGCAGGGAAAGCCCGCCCAGCGGCGCCCCCTGGTAGTCGAACATCACCTGGAAGAGGGGCGGGTGGCTCAGGTCCCGTCCCGGCGCCAGCTCGTCCACCAGCATCTCGAAGGGGAGGTCCGGATGGGCGAACGCGCCGACCGCGGTCTCCCGCGCGCGCCCGATCGCGTCGCGGAAGCCCGCGGCGTCGGCGAGGTCGGTGCGCAGGACGAGGGTGTTCACGAAGAGCCCGATGAGCCCTTCGATCTCGCTCCGCGAGCGGTTCGCCACCGGCGTGCCGACCACGACGTCGTCCCGGCCGGCATACCGTGCCAGCAGGGCCTGGAACGCCGCGAGCCAAGTCATGAAGGGGGTCGCCCCCTCGGCCTCGCCCAACGCCCGCATGCCGCGGACCAGCTCGGCCGGTACCACGAACGACTCGTGCGCCCCGGCGTAGCTCATGACCGCCGGCCGCGCCCGGTCCGCCGGCAGCTCCAGCACCGGCGGCACCCCCGCCAGTCGCTCCCGCCAATAGCCGAGCTGCCGTTCACCTTCCTCGCCTGCCAGCCAGGCCCGCTGCCAGGCCGCGTAGTCCGCGTACTGGAGTGGCAGGGGTGGGAGCGGCGACGGCTGCCCCGTCAGGGCCGCGGCATAGCCCGCCGCGAACTCCCGCAGCAGCACGCCGACCGACCACCCATCCGCGACGATGTGGTGCAGTGTGAAGAGCACGACGTGTTCGTCTTCGGCGAGCGCGAGCAGCGTCGCCCGCACCGGGGGTCCCTGCTTCAGGTCGAACGGCCGCCGCGCCTCCTCCTGGGCCAGCCGCTCGGCCTCCGCCCGCCTCTCCGCCGGCGGGCGGTCCCGCAGATCCACGACGGGGAGCGCCAGGTCCTGCTCCGGCACGACCGTCTGAACCGGCTCGCCCCGCACGGTGCCGAGCCGCATCCGCAGCACGCCATGGCGCCGCACGATGTCGGCGAGGGCGGCCCGTACGGCCGCCGCGTCCAGACTCCCCACCAGCCGGATCGCGGCGGGGATGGTGTACGCCGCGCTCTCCGGATCCCACTGCTGGAGGAACCACAGCCGCTGCTGCGCGAACGAGAGCGGCCACGTCTCCCGGTCCTCGCGCGGCGCGATCGCCGCCGGACGGACGCCGTCGCGCTTCTCGCGCAGGCGCTGGGTCAGCAGCGCCCGTTGCTCCGGCGAGAGGTCCGCGATGCGCTTCGCGAGGTCGGTCATCGAGACGCACGTCTCCCCGCGACGCCCGGACCGGCCGAGCGCCGCGAAGTCGTCTGTGGATCCCCGGCGCGTACGTTCGGCACCGTCACGAGGAGGACCCCGAGCCCCGGTCGTCGGGCCCCGGCGTCCCGCCAGAGCCCAGTCCTTGGATCTCATCCAGGAGGCCGGCCAGCTCGGCCTCGTCCTCGCCGGCGGCCAGCTCCTGCGCGATGAGCACGCCGAGTGCCGCCACCGTGGGGGTCTCGAAGAGGCGCCGGAGCGGCAGCTCTACGCCGAAGGCGTCCCGCACCCGGGACACGAGCTGGGTCGCGAGGAGCGAGTGGCCCCCCAGCGCGAAGAAGCCGTCGTGAATGCCGACCCGCTCGACCCCCAGGACCTCGCCCCAGAGTCGGGCCAGCTCCTCCTCCACCTCGGAGCGGGGGGCGACGTAGTCCGCCCGGGCACTGACCGCGTCCGCATCAGGAGCGGGGAGCGCCCGGCGGTCCACCTTGCCCCCCGCAGTGCGCGGCAGGGTCTCGAGCGGCACGAAGAGGGGGGGCACCATGTAGTCCGGCAGGCGCGTGCCGAGGAAGGCGCGCAGCTCCTCGCCGGTGGTGGCGTGGCCGTTGCCGCGGCCGACCACGTAGGCCACCAACCGGACGTCGTCGCGCCCCCGATCGAGCGCGGCCACGGCCGCCTCGCGGACCGCGGGATGCTCGGACAGGGCGGTTTCGATCTCGCCCAGCTCGATCCGGAACCCGCGGACCTTCACCTGCTGATCGGCCCGTCCGGCGAAGGCGAGTCGGCCGTCGGGCAGATAGCGGGCCAGGTCGCCGGTGCGATAGAGCCGCTCGCCTGGCTCGCCGAACGGATCCGGGACGAACCGCTCCTCGGTGACCTCGGGCCGGTTCAGGTAGCCCTCCGCCAGCCCGTCGCCCCCCAGGTACAGCTCGCCCAAGACGCCGATCGGGACCGGCTCCCCGCGGCGATCGAGCACGTAGGCCCTGCGGTTGGGCAGCGGGCGGCCGATCGGGACGAGGCCTCCGACGGCGTCGGCCGGCTCCACCTGGCAGGTGGTGGCGGTGATCGTGGTCTCGGTCGGCCCGTAGGCGTTGAGCAGCCGGACCCCACCGAGCGGCGACGCGAACCAGGTGGCGACCTCGTCCGCCGGCATCGCGTCGCCGCCCACGATCACGAGCCGGAGGTGTCCGTAGTCGGGCTCTTCCACCCGGGCCGCTTCCCGGACCCACTGGCGCCAGAAGGCGGGTGGCACGTTCACCACCGTGAGGCCGCCGTCCACGACCATCCGGTCGAACGCGGCCGGACTCGGGACCTCGTCGCCCCGAAGCACGAGCCGGGCGCCGACGGCGAGCGCGGGGAGGATCTGCTCCAGCGACGCGTCGAAGCTCAGCGAGGCGAACTGAAGCACGCGATCGCTGGGGCCGAGCTGGTAGTGGGCCCGGATGGTCCGGAGATGGTTGGCGAGCGCACGATGGGACACGCGCACGCCCTTGGGGAGTCCGGTGGAGCCCGAGGTGTAGATGATGTACGCGGGATCGTCCACCCCGGCCCCGCCGGTCGGATCGGTGTCTAGCTCGCCGGCGAGAGACTCGGCGTCCGCGTCGAGGCAGAGCCGGGTGGCATCGTCGGGGAACCGCGGCGCGAGCCCGGCCGTGGTGAGCACGATGCGCGCCCTCGCGTCCTCGAGCATGTAGCGCAGCCGCTCGGTCGGGAGCGCGGGGTCCAGCGGCAGGTAGACGCCGCCCGCCTTCAGGATGCCGAGGAGCCCCACGATCATGTCGGGGGTTCGCACGCAGCCCAGGCCCACGCTGACGCCGGGCGCCACGTCGAGTGCGCGCAGGCGGTGCGCCACCTGGTTGGCCCGCCGGTTCAGCTCGCGGTAGGTCAGCCGGACCGTCTCGCCGTCGCTCCCCTCGCCGACGACCGCGACCGCATCCGGCGTGTAGGAGACCTGCGTCTGGATCCGCTCGTGAATGCCGTGCACCTCGGCGCCCATGTCGCGGTGCGTCCCAGGCCATTGCTCGAGCAGCAGGCGCCGCTCCTCCGCCGGGACGAGGGCGAGCTCGGAGACCGGCCGGTCCGGATCCGTGGCCAGGTCGTCGAGCAGCACCCGGAAGTGGGCCATCATGCGCACGATCGCATCGGCGTCGAACAGGTCGGTGTTGAAGTTGACCAGCCCGTGCAGCCCGCCGCCTCGCTCCTCCATGAAGAGCGTGATGTCGAACTTGGCGGTGCCGCTGTCCACCGGAGACGGCGTGAGGGTGAGGCCCGCCAGGTCGTGCGTCGCATCCGTGGCGATCTGTAGGTTGAACATGATCTGGAAGAGCGGCGTGTGGCTCAGGTCCCGCTCGGGCGCCAGCGCCTCCACCAGGGTCTCGAACGGGAGATCCTGGTGGGCATACGCCTCCATCGCGGTCTCCCGGACCTGCCGGATCAGCGCGCGGAACGAGGGATCGTCGGCGAAGTCCGCCCGCAGGACGAGCGTGTTCACGAAGAAGCCGATCAGGCCTTCGGTCTCCGCCCGGTTCCGGTTGGCGATGGGCGTGCCCACCGGGATGTCGCCCTGCCCGGTGTAGCGGTGCAGCAGGGTCTGGAAGGCCGCGAGCAGCACCATGAACGGGGTGGCGTCCTCGGCCTTGGCCAGGGCCGAGAGGCGCCGGGCCAGGTCCGGCGAGATGTCGAACTCGACGTTCGCGCCGCGGAAGGTCTGCACCGGGGGGCGCGGCCGGGCGATCGGAAGCTCCAGCATCGCCGGGAGGCCCGCGAGCTGCCGCCGCCAGTACCCGAGCTGGGTCTCCAGGACCTCGCCCTGGAGCCACCCCCGCTGCCAGTGCGCGAAGTCGGCGTATTGGACCGGAAGCGCGGGCAGCGGCGCCGGGGCACCGCGGACGAACGCCGCGTAAAGCACAGCCATCTCTTGCACCATGACCTGCACCGACCAGCCGTCGGATACGATGTGATGCATCGTGAGCAGCACCACGTGCTCTTCGTCCTCCAGCCGGAGCAACGTCACCCGGAGGAGCGGGGGGCGGCTCAAGTCGAACGGAGCGATCGCCTCCGCCTGCGCCCGCCGCGCCACCTCCGCCTCGTGGTCCTCCACCGGGACGTGCCGGAGGTCCACCAGCGGAACCGGGAGCGTGAGATCCGGGAGCACGGTCTGGACCGGCCGACCCCCCTCGGCCGTGAACGCGGTCCGCAGGATCTCGTGACGGCGGAGGATACGGTTGAGGCTCCGCTCGAGGGCGCCGACGTCGAGCCGGCCCCGGAGCCGGACCATGGCCGGGTTGTTGTAGAGCGGGCTACCGGGCTCGAACTGGTCGAGGAACCACAGGCGCTGCTGCCCGAACGAGAGCGGGAGCACCTTGTCCCGCGGCACCGACCGGATCGCGGCGGCGCCGGGGAGGGCCTCGCCGTCCGCTCCGCCCGCCGCGGCGATGCTCTCCGCGATCCCCGCCACCGTCGCCGCCTCGAACACCCGGCGGAGCGGCAGCTCGACCCGGTAGGTGTCCCGCAGCCGGGAGACCAGCTGGGTCGCGAGGAGCGAGTGTCCGCCGAGCGCGAAGAAATCGTCGTGCACGCCGATGGGACCGATGCCCAGCACGCGCTCCCACAGCCGGACGATGGTGCGCTCCAGCTCCGTGCGGGGGGCCTCGAACGCGGTCGGGAGCTCCGGTCGCGGATGGCGCGGCGCCTCGCTCGCGGGCTCGTCCGCGGCCGCGCCCGGAGGCGGGGCCCACTGGGCCAGCCGGACCTCCGGATCGCCGGTCGCCACCAGCACGATCGGGTGGGCGCCCACCTCGAGGAGGCGGCGGAAGGCCGCGGCACCCTCGGCCGGGGCGAGCGCGAACGCGAGCGCATCTCCGCGTCCCGCGACCTCAGGCTCGTCGCCGAAGCTCCAGCCGTCCCACTCGACGCTCACCCACCGGGTGCGCCCGTCGGCCCGAGCCATCCGCTGGGCGAACGCGCCCTGGAACCGGTTGGCCGCGGCGTAGGCGGAGAACCCCAGGCCGCCCAGGGTCGCCGCGAGGGAGGAGACCAGGAGACAGAAGTCCAGGCTCCGCTCGCGCAGGACCTCCTCCAGCGCCATCGTCCCCTGCACCTTCGCCCGGAACTGCGCCGCCGTCTCGGCCGGGCCCGTCTCGGGCACGCTGCGGATCGTCTCCTCGCCCACCAGGCCGGCGGCGTGCACTACCCCGTGGAGGGCGCCGAAGGTCATTTCCGCCCGGGTCACCGCCTGGCGCAGCGCGTCGCGGTCGGCCACGTCCCCCTGCTCGACCAGGACCCGGGCGCCCTTCGCCTCCATCGCCCTGATCCGCGCGATGATCCGCGCGATCGCGCCTCCGCCGTGCTCGGCCGCGTGGGCATCCCACTCGCTGCGCGCCGGAAAGCGGGACCGCCCGAGCAGGATCAGGTTGCCGCCCGTCTCCTCGGCGATCGTCTCGGCCAAGACGAGGCCGACTCGACCGAGTCCGCCCGTCACCAGATAGGTGCCCTTGCTGCGGAGCTCGAGTGCGCCGGAGCCCGGCGCGGCGGGTTCGAAGGCCTGGACCCACCGGTGGCGGCCCCGCAGCGCGACGAGGCGATCGGTCACCTCGGCTTGGACCTCCTCGGTGAGCCGGCGCACCGCCGGGCTCGCCCCCGGCGCCGCCAGGGCGTCGCGCTCGAGGTCCACGCAGCGGACCGTGACGCCCGGTTGCTCCATGGGGATCACCAGGGCCGGGCCCATCACGGTGACCGCGGCGGGCCGCGGCTCCTCCCGCCCGGTGACCTCGTGGACCTCGGCGGTCACTACGTCGAGCGCGATCGTCGCCGCCGGGACCTGTTCCGCCATCGCCCGCCCGAGCGCCAGGAGGCTCTCGTAGCCGGCGGCCAGGTCCGAGGCGAAGCTCGGGGCGCCTTCCGCCAGGAGGCTCCAGCAGTGGACGATCCGCTGGGGGAGCTCGTCGCTCGCCTCGAGCTCGTCCAGGATGGCGCCGTAATGGGTGGGCGAGGCCGGATCGATCGTGAAGCCGCCGGCGACGCGCTCGAAGCGCTCGCCCCGGACGACGGACACCACCCGGTGCCCGGCGGCTCGCAGCCGCTCGACCAGCACCGGACCCACGGTCTCGTCCGCGAAGACCAGGTAGCGTGCCGCCTCCCCCGCCGGAGTGAGCGGGGCGGCGTTCGCGCGGCGCCAGGACGGCAGGACGAGCCAGGGGGCGGGATCGCGCTCGCGGGCGGCCGCCCGCGGCGCCTCGGGGGCCGGCGCGTCCGAGGGCTCGATCCAATACCGCTGCCGCTCGAACGGATAGCTCGGGAGCGGCAGCCGCCGACGCCGGTCATCTCCGTGCAGCCCATTCCAGCTCACGGGACTCCCGGCCGCGGCGACGCGTCCGAGCGCGAGCAGCACGGTCGCGACGTCCGACTGCTGGTCGCGGGGGTGCCGCATCGCGGGCACGATCACGCGCTCCTCGGCCTCGGGGTGCATGCCGGCGAGGGTCGCGAGGGTGCGGCCGGGCCCGATCTCGATCAACGCGCGGCGGCTGCCCTTGAGCAGCGTGCCGATCCCGTCGTAGAACCGCACCGTCTCCCGGAGGTGCCGGACCCAGTACCGCGGATCGGTAGCCTCCGCGTCGCGGATCCAGCCGCCGGTGACGTTGGACACGAACGGGATCCGGGGCGCCGAGCGCGCCACTCCGGCCACGCGCGCCTCGAACTCCGCGAGGATCGGCTCCATCATCGCCGAGTGGAACGCGTGGCTCGTGCGCAGGCGCGCCCCTTCCACCCGGCCCTGGGCCAGCCGAGCCTCGAGCGCGCCGATCGCGTCGGCGGAGCCCGAGGCGACGCAGAGCGCCGACCCGTTGATGGCGGCGAGCGCGACGTCCGGGCCGAGCAGCGGCCGCAGCTCGTCCTCGCCCAGTGGCACGCTCAGCATGGAGCCCGCCGGGAGGCCCTGCATCAGCCGTCCGCGCTCCGCCACCAGCGTCAGCGCATCCTCGAGCCGGAAGACGCCGGCCAGCGTCGCGGCGACGTACTCCCCGATGCTGTGGCCGAGCATCGCGTCCGGCTGCACGCCCCAGGAGCGCCAGAGCTCGGCCAGCGCGTATTCCACCGTGAAGAGGGCGGGCTGGGTGATCGCGGTCTGGTCGATCCGACGGCCCGCCTCTTCGGTCTCGGCATCCGAGCGCGGGTACAGGATCCTCCGGAGGTCCACGCCCAGGTGCGGGCGGAGCGCCTCGGCGCACCGATCCACCGCCCGGCGGAACACCACCTCGCGCTCGTAGAGCTCCGCCCCCATGGTCACGTGCTGCGCGCCCTGGCCGGTGAAGAGGAAGGCCACGGGCCTGGGGCCGGACTCGGCGCGGCCGGTATGGGTGCGCTTCGGATCGGGCCGCTCGAGGGCGCTGGCGGCATCCGCCGCGTCCCGCGCGACCACCACCCGATGGTGTTCCAGCCGGCGCCGGCCGACCTGCGTGGTATAGGCGACGTCGGCCAGGGGCAGGTCCGGGTGCGCCCGGAGGTGACGGGCCAGGTCGGCCGAGGCCGTCTCCAGCGCCGAGGTGGTGCGGGCGGACACCAGGACCAGCTGCCAGGGACGGCGCGCCGGGACGGCCGGCGGGGTCGCTGCCGGCGCCTCCTCGAGCACGGCGTGCACGTTGGTGCCGCCCATCCCGAACGAGCTCACGCCCGCCCGGCGGGGGGTGCCTCCGGGCGGCGCGGGCCACGGGGCGAGGGCCGCGTTGACCACGAAGGGGCTGCGGGCGAAGTCGATCTCCGGGTTCGGCGCCTCGAAGTGCAGGCTGGGCGGCAGCTCCCGGTGCTCCAACGCGAGGGCCGTCTTGATGAGGGACGCCACCCCGGCGGCGGCGTCCAGGTGGCCGAGGTTGGTCTTGAGCGACCCGATGGCGCAGAAGCCGGTCGCGTCGGTGCCGGCGCGGAAGGCCTGGGTCAGGGCCGCGATCTCGATCGGGTCGCCCAGCGCGGTGCCGGTGCCGTGGGCCTCGACGTAGCCGATGGTCCTAGGATCCACCTGCGCCAGCGCCTGGGCCGTCGCGATTACGTCCGCCTGGCCGTCGATGCTCGGCGCCGTGTAGCCCACCTTCATGGCGCCGTCGTTGTTCGCGGCGGTGGCCTTGATCACCGCGTGCACGTGGTCGCCGTCGGCCATCGCGTCCGCCAGGCGCTTGAGCACGACGAGCCCCGCGCCGTTGCTGCCGACCGTCCCGTTGGCCTTCGCGTCGAAGGCGCGGCAATGGCCGTCCGGCGAGGCGATCCCGCCCTCCTGGTACCGGTAGCCCTGGCCCTGCGGGACGCGGATCGTCACGCCGCCCGCGAGCGCCATGTCGCACTGGAAGCCCACGAGGCTCTGGCAGGCGAGATGGACCGCCATGAGCGAGCTGGAGCACGCCGTCTGCACCGTGACGCTCGGGCCGCGGAGATCGAGCTTGTAGGAGATCCGAGTCGCGAGGAAATCCTTGTCGTTGGCCAGGGTCAGCTGATACGGATGGACCGACTCCCGCACGTCCCGGTTGGCCAGGAGGTTGTACACCAGGTAGCTGTTCATCCCGGCCCCGGCGTAGACCCCGATCAGGCCCCCGTAGGTCGAGGGGTCGTAGCCGGCCCGCTCCAACGCCTCCCAGGCGAGCTCCAGGAGGACCCGCTGCTGCGGGTCCAGGATCTCGGCCTCCCGGGGGTAGAAGCCGAAGAGCTGGGCGTCGAACAGCTCGGCGTCTGGCAGCACTCCGCCCGCCGGCACGTAGTGCGGATCGGCGATCTCCGCGGGATCGGCCCCGGCGGCGAGGAGCTCCTCATCGCTGAAGCGCGAGATGCACTCCTCGCCGTTGCGAAGGCGCTCCCACAGCTCGGCGAGCGTTCGCGCCCGCGGAAACCGTCCCGCCATCCCGACGATGGCGATGTCGAACCCGCCCTGGCCGTCGGCCTGGGTCATCCGAGGCCCTCCCCCTCGTCACCGTTGGAGCCGCCGGCGCGCCCTCGGCTACGGGCGCGGGCCACCTGCATCTGCCGGCGCCGGGACGCGAGGGCCTCCTGCTGCTGGCGGCCGCGATTCCGGCTCTCGTCCATGGTCGGGGCCTCGCCCTCGCCGCTCAGGTACTCGGCCAGGAGTCCCACCGTCGGGAACCGGAACATCTCCACCATCGGCAGCGTGCGGCCGGAGAGCGCCTCGAGGCGCTCGTGGACCCGCGCGGCGATCAGCGAGTGCCCGCCGAGATCGAAGAAGTTGTCGTGGATCCCCACCCGCTCCACCTTGAGCTCGTCGCGCCAGATGGTGGCGATGGCCTCCTCGAGGTCGGTGCGCGGAGCGACCGCTTCGGTGCCGTTCCCCGCCCGCCGGTCGGGGACCGGAAGCGCCTGCCGGTCGACCTTGCCGTTCGGGAGTCGAGGCAGCTCGGCGAGGGCCGTCACCACCGAGGGCACCATGTAGGCCGGCAGCCGTGCCCGCAGGTACGCCTTCAGGGTCGTCTCCCCGGGGGCCGTGGCCGGCTCCACATAGGCCGCCAGGTAGTCGTCCCCACCCCCGTCCGACCGCACCAGCGCGGCCGCTCGCTCGACGCCGCGGTGCTCGGCCAGCAGCGCCTCGATCTCCCCGGTCTCGATCCGGAAGCCGCGGAGCTTCACCTGCTCGTCCATCCGGCCCAGGAACTCCAGCTGGCCGTCGGCCCGCCACCGGGCGCGGTCACCTGTCCGGTAGAGCCGGGCGCCGTCCTCCCTGGCGAAGGGATCCGGGACGAACCGCTCGTCCGTGAGCTCGGGGAGGTTCAGGTAGCCGCGGGCCACGCCGACGCCCCCGATGAACAGCTCGCCGGGCACGCCGATCGGCACCGGGTCGCCGGCGCGACCCAGGACGTAGGCCCGGGTGTTCGCGATCGGGCGGCCGATGGGCACGCGCCCGCCGCGCAGGTCCTCGGGCCGCACCTCCGCGAACGTCGGGCCGATCGTCGTCTCGGTCGGGCCGTAGGCGTTGAAGAGGCGGCGTTCGGCCGCCCAGCGCTCGGCCACGTCCACGGCGCATCGCTCGCCGGCGGTGATCACCGTCCGGAGGGCCGGCACGTCCGCGGGATCCAGCAGACCGAGCACGGTCGGCGGGAGGGTGACAGCGGTGATGCCCCATTCGGTGAGCGTGCCGCGGAGCGGCGCCCCCGGCATCAGCGCCTCCGGCGGGGCCACCACCAGCGCCGCCCCGGTGGTGAGGGCCATGAAGATCTCCGAGGCCGAGGCGTCGAAGCTCAATGAGGCGAACTGGAGCACGCGGTCCGACTCGGCGATGCCGAACCCCCGCGTCTGCGCCCGCACCAGGTTCGTCAGCCCCCCGTGCTCCACCTCGACGCCCTTGGGCCGGCCGGTCGAGCCGGACGTGTAGATGACGTAGACGGCATGCTCCGCCCCCGCCGTTGGGGCGGCAGCGGCGGGAGCCGGCTCCGGCTCCACCTCACCGTCGAGACAGACTACCCGCACCTCGGCCGGGAGTTCCGGGAGGCGCGGAAGCAGCGACGTCTGGGTGACGAGCACCCCGGCCTCGCAGTCCCGCAGCATGTAGCCCAACCGGGCGGGCGGATATTGCGGATCGAGGGGCACGTAGGCCCCGCCGGCCTCCAGCACCCCGAGCAGCCCGACCACCATCGCGGCCGACCGCTCCACGCAGAGGGCGACGCGGGCGTCCGGCCGAACGCCGAGGGCGCGCAGACGTCCCGCCAGGGCGGAGGCCCGGCCCCACAGCTCGCCGTAGGTCAGGGTCTCCCCGCCGACCTCGATCACCGCCGCCGCGTCCGGACGCCGCTCGGCCTGCTCCGCGACCATCGCGTGCACGGTCGGGCACGAGGGCGCGGCCTCGGCGGTCCGGTTCCAGGCCTCGACGACCTGGGTCCGCTCCTCCGGCGGCAGCAGCCCGAGCCGCGAGACCGGCACGGTGGGATCGGCGACGATGGACTCGAGCAGGGTGCGATAGTGGCGGTGGAAGCGCGTCGCCATCTCGGGCTCGAAGAGGTCGCGGCTGTAGTCCACCGAGACCAGGATCTCCCCGTCCGCCTCCGCCATCAGCAAGGTGACATCGAGCGGACCCGCCTGCCGTTCGATCGGATAGCTCACGCAGGGAATCCCGCCGAGCGCCAGCCGGCCCCCCGGCTCCTGCAGCGCCAAGGCGGTGAAGCCGTCGAGGTCGAGCAGCCGCGTCGTCTTCTGCCAGGCGAACATCCCCTGGAAGAGCGGCGGCCGGCTCGGGTCCCGCGAGGGCTGGAGCCATTCGGCCAGATGGGAGAAGGGATACGACGCGTGCGCGTGGGCCTGCTTGACCGTCTCTCGGGAGCGCGCGAGAAACTCCGCGAA
>JBFIUJ010000035.1:0-13049 GCA_041607595.1 Gemmatimonadales bacterium
CACGATCATCGCGTTCACCATCACGCCGATGAGCGCCGAGACGTAGGCGAGCGCGCCGATGATCAGCACCGCCCCGAGGCTGGCCAGCAGCATGACGAGCATGTCGAACATGGGTCCTCCTGAAGACGGATGCGCGGCGCGTTCAACCATAACCGCGCGCCCGGGCGACCCGCAACCGGCCTAGCCCTCGACGCCGTCCAGGAAGAGCAGCATCTCCTCCGCCGCCGCCCGGATGGGGGGATCTCCCTCCACGGCCAGGTGCTCCAGGGCCTGTCGCGCCGCCGGTGAGCTCGACTCCCCCAGCACGCGGACCGCCTCCAGCCTCCGCTCGAGCGGCTGGCCCCGCCGTCGCAGGAAGGAGCGCTTCTCTAACGCGATCTGGGTGAGCGCGGCGGTGGCCTCGGGAGCGTCGATCTCGCCGAGCCCGGTCAGGAGTTCGTGCCAGGCATCCGGATCGCGCTCCTCGTTCAGGGCCGCGACCAAGGGCATCGCCAGGGCGCCGTTCCGCCGCCGGCCGATGGCCCGTCCGGCCACCGCCCGCGTGTGGGCGGAGGGATGCTGGAGCGCCTGGCGCAGGGTGTCCACCACCGACGGGTCGGGGAACTCGGAGAGCGACCACAGCGCTGCGGCGCGCACCCGGCCGTCCGGGTGGGTCAGGAGCCCCTTCAGCGCCGGGATTCCCTCCGCGTTCTGCAGCCGGCCCATCAGCTCGGCGCCGTGGCGGACCTGGTACGGCTTCGTGCTGCTGAGCAGGGCCAACACCATCGGGAAGGCGCTCGGCGTGTCCGACAGCGCGTCGTGGAGGAACTGGCGGGGCGTCGCCGACTCCGTCGCCCCGATGCTCTCGATCATCACCTCCACGGCGTCGTACCCGATCCAGCGGAGGATCTCGGCCACCCGCGCCTGCTCCTCGGGCACCCGCACCGCGAACTCGATGAACTGCCGGAGCACCGGGGACGGCAGGCGTCGCTTGACGGCGATCGAGAAGGACCGCCGGCTGTCCTCGTGGATCCGGGGAGAGAGGTGGATCAGCGCCTGGGCGGCGTGGATCCCCTCCATCCACTGCCCTCGCTCGATGGCCGCCTGCACCGCCGCCGTCAGCTCCTCGATCTCCCGCACCGGCCCCAGGCGCGAGCCCCGCCGGCGCTCTCGGCGGGGCTGGCCGCCCGGCCGATCGAGGAAGACCAGCTCGGAGGAGCGGTCCCCCGCCAGGGGCAGCGGCGCCGGCGTCTGCGGGGCATCGAGCCGCTGCACCATCTCCACCCGAACCATGGTCGTGCTGGGGATCGGGGTCACGTCGTCCGACAGCGCCCGGGCCAGCGCGGCGAGATCCTCGGCCGGCGCTCCGGCCAGGACCTGCACGTGGTCCACCTGGCGTGCCAGGAGACGCGCCTTGAGGCTCAGGTGATCCTCCACGTCCGACACCTCGAGCCCGGCCTCCACCGTCACCGCGTCCTCCGACACCACCCGGAGGGCGGCGCCGAGCGCTGCCGCCTGGGCTTCGCCGTTCATCGGCTCCAGCCGATACAGGGCGATGAGCCGGCTCATTTTATCGGCGAAGGCGTTGACGTCGGACAAGGTGGAGCTCATGCAGCCAAGGGGTGGAGTGAAATTGCGCTGAGTGGCGCATCGCCGCAACGCACCGACGCGTCACCCCGACTTGATCTCCGTCCAGGTCTGGTCCCACAGGGCCGTGGCCGCCCCCAGGTCGTGCTGGTACTCGAGCCGGCCCAGCTCGCCGGCGGTGGGATACGGCACCGGTCTGTCCAGCATGCCCGCCGCGGCCACGTTCGGCGTGCCGTAGCCGGTGAACCGCGACACCGCCGCCGCGACCTCCGGCCGGAGCGCGTAGTTCATGAACTCGTGGGCGGCCCGCTTGTGGGGTGCGCTCCGGGGAATCACAAGATAATCGGCCCAGATCGTAGAGCCCTCCTGGGGCAAGACATAGGCCAGGGCGGGCTGCTCCGCCTGGGCCTGGACCGTGTCCCCGTTCCAGAGTTGGGCGATCCAGACGTCCCCGACGATGAGCTGGGCCTTCACCGGCGCCGAGACATAGGCCTTGAGCAGGCGCTTGGCGACGAGGGCGTCGTCCCGGGCGGACTGGAGGGCCGGCCGGTCGGTGGAATTGATCGAGTGCCCGCGGTAGCGCAGCCACGCCCCGATCACGTCCCGGGGGTCGTCCATCTGGGTCATCCTCCGTGCGTAGCGGCGATCGTGGAAGACGCCCCAGCCGGCGGGGGGCTCGGGCACCAGGTCGGTGCGGTAGGCGATGCCGGTGGTTCCCCACTGCCACGGCACGGAGTACGCCGACCCGGGGTCGAAGACGCTGTCCTGGAAGAGGGGGGCCAGGTTGCCCCAGTTGGGCAGGTGCTCGCGGTGCAGCGGGGCGAGCAAGTCCGTGGCTCGGAGCACCTCGATCGCGTAGCCCGTCGGCACCACCAGGTCGTACCCCGTGGCTCCCGCCTGGAGTCGGGCGAGGAGGTCCTCGTTGCTCTCGTAGGTGTCGTACCGGACCTCCACCCCGAACTCGCGCTCGAAGTTGCGGACGGTATCGTCCGCGATGTAGTCCGACCAGTTGTAGATGTTGAGCCGGGACTCCAGCGGGCCGAGCGGCGCGTCCGGAGGCGGCGCGTCGGCCCGCGGGCGACAGGCCGCGAGCAGCGTGCCGATCGTGGAGAGGCCGGCACCCAGGGCCGTCGCCCGCCGCACGAACGCGCGCCGGGAGATCCGGCCGTGGGACAGGGCCCGCGCGAGCGCGGGGAGACCGTCGGCGGGACGCATCACGACCTCCGGGGTGGACGCCTCGTCAGCCCACGCGCCCGGCGGGAGGCCGAGCCTGGGCGAGACGGTCGGCGACGAAGATCAGCACCGCGGTCACGACCAGAATCAGCGTGCTGATGGCGTTGACGCTGGGCTCGACCGTCCGGCGGACCATGCCGTACACCACGATGGGAAGCGTGGAGGAGCCCGCGCCGGCGACGAACGACGTGATCACGTAGTCGTCGAACGACATGGTGAACGCCAGGAGCCCTCCCGCCAGGATCGCGGGCCAGAGCTGCGGCACGGTGATCCGGCGGAACGCGGTCAGCTCGTCCGCCCCGAGGACCATCGCAGCCTCCTCCAGGGTCCGATCCATGCCCTCGAGCCGGGCCAGCACCACGATCGCGACGAACGAGATGTTGAACGCGATGTGCGCAATGGTGATCGAGCCGATGCCGAGCGGAATCCCCGCCACGGCGAACACCATGAGCAGGGAGACGCCGACCACCACTTCCGGCGTGACCACTGGAACATACAGCAGCCCCTCCGCCAGCGATCGAGCACCCCTGCGCCGCCGCCCCCGCGAGAGGGCCAGGGCCAGGAGGGTGCCGAAGACCGCGGCCACCACCGTGGAGATACCGCCCACCAGGAGGCTCAGGCGCAGCCCGCGCAGCAGGTCGGGCCGCTCGAAGAGCCGCCGGTACCACTCCAGGGTGAAGCCCACCCAATCGGCCGAGAATTTCGAGTCGTTGAAGGAGAAGACGACAATGATCAGCACCGGGAGGTGGAGGAAGGCGTACACCGCCCCGGCGACCCCGAGCACCCAGCCGGGCACGGCGCGCCGCACTCAGCCCTCCGCCCCGGCCCGGTCGCGCGCGCGCAGGAACACGAGCACCGCCACGAGCACGAGCGCCATCAGCACGAAGGAGACCGCGGCGCCGAAGGGCCAGTTGCGCGCGGTCGCGAACTGGCTCTGGACCAGGTTGCCGACCATGACCTGCTTCGCGCCCCCCAGCAGGTCCGGGGTGAGGTAGGCCCCGAGCGAGGGGACGAACACCAGCAGGCAGCCGGCGATCACCCCGGGCCGGGAGAGCGGGAGGACCACCCGGCGGAAGCGGGCCCACGGCCGGGCGCCCAGGACCTCCGCGGCCTCCAACAGGGCGGGATCCAGCTTCTCCAGGGACGCGTAGATCGGGAGGACCATGAGCGGGAGGTAGCCGTGGACCAGGCCCACCATCACGGCGAACGGCGTGTAGAGGAGCGGCACCGGCTCCGCCGCCAGGCCCAGGCGCAGCAGCCATCCGTTCAAGAGCCCGGTGTCGCGGAGCAGGAAGATCAGGGCGAAGGTGCGGACCAGGAAGCTGGTCCAGAAGGGCAGGATGACCAGAAAGAGGAGCCACCGCCGCCACCGGCCGCTCCGCGCGATCGCGTAGGCCACCGGATAGCCCAGCGCCAGGCAGATCGCGGTGGCGCCGACCGCCCAGAGGAGCGTGCGACCGAGGATGCGGAGATAGAGCGGCTCGAAGAACCGCCGGTAGTGCTCCGCCGTGATCCCCGCCTCCACCCCGCCGTAGATGCCGCGGGGCATCCAGCTGTACGCCGCCATGACGAGGAGGGGCACGAGGAAGAAGGCCACGAGCCAGAGTCCCGCGGGCGCCGCCAGCACCCCGGTGCCGATGCCCGGCCGGCGGTGGAGCCACTCCAGCAGGACGCGACGCGGCGACCCGGTCACTCCGCCTCCAGCACCTGGCAGTCCTCCGGCTGCCAGCAGGCCGCCACCGGATCGCCGGGCCTCCAGGGCAGGGGCCGGACCAGCTGGCCTTCGTTCCGCAGCGCCACGACCACCGGCCGATCGCCCCCACCCCCGGCGGCCACCACGACGTGGACGGTCTCTCCCCGGTAGAACACCTCCCGCACCGTCCCGTCCACCCGGTTCTCCCTCGCCGGCACGGCGTCCGGCGGGAAGAGGTCCATCCACTCCGGGCGGACCGCGATGCGCACTGCACCGCCCGGCGCCAGGCCCGCCCCGCTGGGCACGGTGAAGCGGCCGCCGGCCACGAGCCCGGAGCTGGCGGTCACCGCCCATCCCGCGCCGGCCGGTCCCTCGACCACGCCGTCGAAGAGATTGCAGTCCCCGATGAACTGGGCGACGAACGCGGTCCGCGGATTCTCGTAGATCTCCGCCGGCGTCCCGATCTGGGCGATCCTCGCGTGGTCCATGACCGCGATCCGATCGGACATCGTGAGCGCTTCCTCCTGGTCGTGGGTGACGTAGAGGAACGTGATCCCGAGCTCCCGGTTGAGCGTCCGCAGCTCGAGCTGCATCGCCTTGCGGAGCTTCAGGTCGATCGCGCCGAGTGGCTCGTCCAGGAGGAGGATGGGCGGCTCGAGGACGAGCGCTCGGGCCAGCGCCACCCGCTGCCGCTCTCCGCCGGACAGGCTGGCCGGCATGCGCCGGGCGAATGGCCCGGGCTCCAGCCGCACCATTTCCAGGGCGCGGGCCACCCGCTCGGCGATCTCGTCGGCGGGCGTGGCCCGCTGCTCGAGACCGAAGGCGACGTTGGCCGCCACGCTCATGTGGGGGAAGAGGGCGTAGCTCTGGAACACCATGCCCAGGCGGCGCTGGTAGGGCCGGCGGTGGTTCACCACCTCGCCCTCGATCCGCACCTCGCCGCCGTCGTCATCCGGCGCCTCGAAGCCCGCCAGGAGCCGCAGGGTCGTGGTCTTCCCGCAGCCGGAGGGGCCCAGGATCGAGAAGAATTCCCCGGAGTGGAGCGCGAAGGACACGCGGTCCACGGCGCGGGTGTCGCCGAAGCTCTTGCTCACCGTCACGAATTCCACGACCGGCGGACGGGTCGTGGGGCGGGCGACCGGCGTGCCGGCGGGAGGAGCACTCGGCGACACTCGACCTCCTGGTCTCTCGGACTCGGCGGAGAGTAACGCCGATCCGGGAGGCGGGCCAACGGCGCCGTGCGTTATCTTCCCGTCTCATGCCGTCCGCCCTGCCCCCCTGGGAAACCGAAACCGCCGCCGCCCTCCTGCAGTCGGCGATCCTCGCGGCGCTGGCGGGACTCTGCCTCCTCCTCTACTTCCGTCACCGCAAGACCTATCTCGCCTGGTGGGCCGCGGGCTGGGCCATCTACGCCCTCCGCCTCGGCGCCATCATCGTGTTCCTGCTCACCGACGACCGAGTCTGGCTCTACTGGCACCAGGTGGTAACCGGGTGGAGCGCCCTCGCCCTGCTGTGGGCGGCCCTGGTGTTCGCGCGGCAGGCGCCCTGGCGCCCGGCGTACCTGGCGTTCGTGCTCTTCCCCCCGCTCTGGTCCTACGTCGCGATCTACCGGCTGGAGGACTTCCTCCTGGCCGCGGTGCCCTCCGTGCTGTTCCTGAGCGCGGTGACCGCCGGGACCGGCTGGCTCTTCCGGGCGCACCGCCGCCGGGTGGGCGGGACGGGCGCCGGGGTCCTGGCCTGGACGCTGCTGCTCTGGGGCCTCCACCATCTCGACTATCCGTTCCTGCGGGCGCAGGGCGCCTGGAACCCGTGGGGCTACTACCTGGACATCCTCTTCGCGCTCGGCACCGGCACCGGACTCCTGCTCCTGGTGATGGACGACCAGCGCCGGGGGCTGGCCGCGCTCTCGGCGCTCGCCGCGGACCTCCAGCAGAACGATGATGCCGAGGCGGACGTGCTCGACCGACTGCTGGGCCGCCCCCTCGAGCTCCCCGCGGTCCGAGGCACGGCGCTCTACTACGTGGCGGAGCACGATCTCCAGTTCGTCCGGGGGTCAGGCGCCTGCGCCGCCTGGACCGGCACCACGCTCTCGGGGCCCGCGGCGGACGCCGTCCGTCGGGCGGCCGAGCAGCGGCGGCCCCAGACCGCCCACCCGTGGAGCGATCCCCGCGGCGATGGGCCGCCCTTCGCCTTCGGGGCGGTGCTGCCGGTCCTCGGCGCGGACGCGGCGATGGGGGGCCTCGTGATCGTCGGCGACGCGCGGGATCCCTTCACCGCGCTGGACGAGGACTTCCTCACCGCGCTCGGGCGCCAGGTCGGGGCGGCCCTCGAGCGCTCCGCGCTCTCGAGCCGCCTCCGGGCCCGCAACGCCGAGCTGGCCAGCCTGTCGGCCCGGATGGTCCGGCAGAACGAGGAGGAGCGGCGCCGGCTCTCGCGGGAGCTGCACGACGAGACCGCCCAGGTGCTGAGCGCCGTGAAGATGCAGCTCGGGCTCCTGCACCAGCAGGCGCCGACCGCGCTCCGCCAGGACCTCGCCCGTGTCGCGGAGCTGGTAGACGAGGGGATCGAGAGCATTCGCCGCGTGACCCAGGACCTGCGCCCGACGCTGCTCGACGACCTGGGTCTGGTGCCGGCGCTCCGCGCGCTGGCACTCGAGTTCCGCGACCGCTGCGGGCTGTCGGTCCAGTTCTCCGCATCCGGCGGGGCCCTGCGACTCGAGGAGGCGGCCGAGCTGGCGCTCTACCGGAGCCTGCAGGAAGCCCTGTCCAACGTCGGGCAGCACGCGGCCGCCCGGACCGTGACGATCACGCTCGGCGACGGTCCCGCGCCGGGGCACCTGACCCTCCGGGTCGTGGACGACGGCCGTGGCTTCGACGTCGGCCGCCTCGAGCGGCTGGAGCGGGAGGGCCACCTGGGTCTGGCCGGCATGCGGGAGCGCCTGGAGGCCCTCGGGGGAGGGCTCGCGATCGAGAGCCGGCCCGGCGCCGGCGTCACCCTCGAGATCCGGATGCCGGGAGACGCCGCGTGAGCGAGCGTCCCGGGATCCGGGTGCTGCTGGTGGACGATCATCCGATCGTCCGGGCCGGCCTGCGGCACGTGCTGGCCAGCGAAGCGGACCTGGCCGTGATCGACGAGGCCGCCGACGGCGAGGAGGCGCTCGCCCTGGCCGAAGCGAGCCGCCCGGACGTGGTGGTCATGGACATCTCCATGCCGGGCGAATCGGGCCTCGCCGTCGCGGCCAAGCTACGCCGCACCATGCCGGAGGTCCGGATCCTGATCCTCAGCATGCACGATCATCCCGAGTACGTGCGGGAGTCCCTGGCCGTCGGGGCCGACGGCTTCCTCCTCAAGGACACCGCGGCGCGCGACCTCCGGCGGGCCATCCGCAAGGTCCTGGCGGGGGAGTCGTTCTTCTCTCCGGGACTGCTCGAGCGCCTGCGGGCCGACGCCCCCGCGAGCCCGCTCGATCGCCTGACGTCCCGGGAGCGCGACGTGCTGCGTGGCGTGGCCGCCGGCCTCACCAACAAGGACATCGCCCGGCGGCTGGGCATCAGCCCGCGCACCGTCGAGACCCACCGAGAGAGCCTGATGCGGAAGCTGGAGATCCGCACGGTGGCCGGCCTCACCCGGTTCGCCCTCGAGCAGAACCTCCTCCCCGAATGAGCGACGACCCCCCGGCCTCCGTGGCCGGGGGGTCGCCCTAGGCGCCGCGCGGAGCGCTTACTTCACCTTCACGCTGATCTCGCGCGGGCGGGCCCGCTCCACCTTGGGCAGCGTGACCGTGAGGACGCCGTGCTCGAAGCGCGCCTCGATCCGATCTGCGTCCACCGTGCTGGGCAGCGAGAACGTCCGCTCGAACTGGCCGTAGGTCCGCTCGTACCGGTGGACCTTCTCGGTCTTCTCCTCCGCGACCTGCTTCTTCTCGCCCCGCAGGGTCAGCGTGTTGTTCTCCAGCGAGATCTTCAAGTCGCCGGCATCCACCCCGGGGATCTCCGCCACGATCTTCAGCGCGCCCTCGCCCTCGAAGACGTCCACGGGAGGAATCCAGGCCGAGGCGATGGTTCCGTTCTCGTCCCGAAACGGCCAGGTGGTGAAGGCATCGTCCAACATCCGGTTCAACCGGCGCAGACCGCCCATCTCACCGGTGAACTCGCTCGGGCGACGGGTCATCACGTACATTGCGTGCCTCCTAATGTAAACCACGGTTCTGAATGGGGTTACGGACATCGGCCCCAACCGGGACCGCCTGCCGTCCTGAAAAGCACCACCCGTGCCGCTGAAACCGGCCGTTATGGCATACAAAACGGCCCCGCAGTAGGGGCCGTGGAATTAGGCCTGCCTTCCTGGCAGAAATGGTCAGCTCAAGAGAACCTCCTCGACGACCCGTCCGAGGGCGAACAGGTCGAATGGCTTCTCCAGCACCCGGCAGGCGGTCCTGGCCACGAACGCGGCCGCGTCGTGGGACGCGGTGTCGCCGGTGATGAAGATGGTGCGGGAGAGCACGGCCGGCCGGGCCGCCGCGATCTGGTCGTGGAGCTCGATGCCGGTCATGCGTGGCATCTTGAGGTCGCACACGACGATGGTGGGAGCCACCCCGGCATCCAGGCGCTCCAGCGCGGCTGCGCCGTCTTCGGCGAGATCCACGACCCACCCATGGCGTGCGAATATCCGCCGCAGCGACTCGCGCACGGAGGCCTCGTCATCCACGACCAGCACGGTCCGCGGGCCCGCCGCGTCCTCGCCGCGGGGGAACCCGGTCCCCCGGGCCGACCCCGGGGGTGCCGCGGGCGGCGCCGGCTCGACCGCGAGAGGTGACGAGCTGTTCAGCGGCAGGGTGACGAGGAAGCGGGCGCCGTGGGCGGGCGGCCTGAGGTTCTCCGCATCCAGCGATCCGCCGTGCTGGAGGACGATCGCCTGGGCCACGGAGAGGCCGAGACCGCTGCCCTGCCCCGGTCCCCGCGTCGTGAAGAACGGATCGAACATCCGCGGCAAGACCTCGCCCGGGATGCCCGGGCCGTCGTCCACCACCTCCAGCCAGCAGGACCGGGGGTCGCTGCCGCTCCGCAGGCGGACCGTCCCCCCCTCACCGGCGGCGGTCCCGGCATTCAGGACGAGGTTGGTGACCGCCTGCTGCAGCGCCGAGACATCGGCGTCGACGAGGCCGTCGCAGGGCTGGAGCCCGGACAGATCCAGCGAGGCGCCCTGACGCCTGAGCTCCCGCTCCAACGCCCCCTGGATTGGGCCGAGGATCTCGGTCGGCGTGACTGGCCGTCGCCGACCCTCGCGCCCGCGGGCCAGGGTGGCCAGATCCGCCACCACCGACCGCGCCCGGTGCACCTGGTCGCGGACCGTGGTCAGCGCCCGATGGGCATCGACCACGCCGTCGCCCTCGAGCGCCTCCTCCGCCGTCAACAAGATGGCGGCCAAGGGGTTGTTGAGCTCGTGCGCCACGCCGGAGACGAGACGCCCCACCGCCTCCAACTTCTGGGCCCGGATCAGCTGCGCGGTGAGCGCCTCGCGCGATGCGTCCTGCTGCGCCTGCTCGGTCACGTCCCGGGCCAACAGCAGTAGCCGGTCCGCGCCCGAGCCGCGGGTGGCGGTCAGCTCGACCGCGAAGGTCCCACCGCTCCGCCGCCGTCCGCTGACGCGCACGCGACGAGCGCCGGCCTCCCCGGCCGCCGAGAGCAGGTCCTGCACCTGGGCCACGTCGCCCTCCGCCACCAGCTCGGTGAACGCGAGGCCAGCCAGCTCGGGGCCGCTCCGCCCGAAGAGCGACTCGGCGGCCATGTTCGAGAGGCCGATTGCGCCGCGGTCGTCGAGCGTGAGAATGGCGTCGGAGGCCCGTTGCAGCAGCCGCGCCAGCCGCCCCTCGGACGCCTCGACCTCCTGGAGATGCCGCTGGCGGGCCACCTCCGCCTCATGCCGCCGGTCCTCCACCAACAGCACCACCATGCCGATGCCAAGGAGCGCGTAGAGGAGCGCGTCGAAGAAGGCACCGGTCACGAGCACGAGGCCCAGCCGGCCGCCGAAGTCGGCGGGCGCGGCTCCCAGGAAGAGCCAGAGGTAGAACGTCCAGACCGCGGCCAGCACCAGCATGAGCCCACCCGTCAGCGGAGTGCCGAGGGACCGGTTGGGGGAGGGCGCGGTGTGGAGAAGGTAGGCGGCGAGCCCGAGCGCGGGCGCGGCAAAGGCGGCCTGCCAGGAGACCAGGCCGCCGATGGTCGGGGAGAGCGCCAGGCTCACGACGGCGTAGCCCGCGACGCCGGCGACCCAGAGCCAGATCACCTTGGGCGAGGGCGCCCGCCGCGCGTAGCGGGCCGCGCCCGACAGCAGGAGCGCGAAGAAGGCGAGCTTCCCGCCTTGATAGATCAGGTCGGCCGGCCACTGGGTGAGGGCCCCTTCCAACGAGCCCCCGTCGCCCGCCCGCACCAGAGTGTACCGGATGGGCAGGGCCGCCAATGACACCGAGAGCGCAACAAAGGCGTACCACCAGCAGCGGAAGTAGGGGCGGCTGCCGGCCTCCCGACTGGCCCAATACAACAAGGCGGCCAGCAAGATGCCGACCGCGATCTGGGTGAGGGTCCCCACCAGCAAGACGTCGGAAACGCTCGGCGCTTCCATTGAACCTGGGCTCCGGAGGACGCTCGGCGCCTCGCGGACGTGGAAGGTGGCAGGGGGTCGCCCAAAGATAGGATGGCCCCACCCGCGGTGCCAAGGTCAGGTGGTCTGCGCGGCCACTTCCTCTCCATCCACCGGTTGGCCCGCCCGCTGCCATTCGGCGAAGCCCCCTGCAAGGTTATGCACCTCCCGGTACCCCCTCGCCTGCAACAGGCTCACCCCGATCTGGGAGCGGGTTCCCCCCTGGCAGTGCAGGACGACCGGTCGATCTCTCGGCACGTCGGCGAGGCGCTCCGTCAGGTAGCCCAGCGGGATGTTGGGGACGCCGGGCAGGTGCCCGGCCTTCCATTCGGCGAGGCCCCGCACATCGATCACCACGGGCGGCTTCGGCGATGCCAGCCGGGCGGCGAGCTCGGCGACGTCGAGGTGGCTCAGCGCTTCGAGGTCGCCGTCCCAGGCGTCCACCGCGGCGGCGTCGAAGTACCCAGCGACCGAATCCAGCCCGATCATGGCCAGGTCCCTGAGGACCTCATCCAGGGCGCGGAGCGAGTCGCCCGGCACGATGAGATGACACGGGCGGTCGTAGGGAAGAAGCCAGCCAGCCCAGGTGGTGAAGGAGCGCCCCAGCGGGATGCTGATGGTGCCGGGCACGTGCCCAGCAGTGAAGGCCGCCGAGGGTCGGGTGTCGACCACCAATCCTCCCTCGGCCAGGACCCGCCGCAGCCGCTCCGGCTCGACCCGGGGTGGCCGGGACAACCCGCCCAGCACCGGCGGACCGTCCCGGTTGAGCCGTTTCATCTCGGCGAAGTAGGTGGGGGGCTCCGGCTGGTCGGCCAACACCTGGGCGACGAACGCAGCCTCGTCGGTCGCGCCCAACGCCCAGTTGAAGCGCCGCTCGTAGCCCACGGTGGACTGCGGCACCGCGCTCATGCCCTTGCCGCAGGCGGAGCCCGCTCCGTGTCCCGGCCACACTTGGAGATGGTCGTCCAGCTCGTGGAATCGCTGCAGGCTCCGGAACAGCGTACGGGCCGCGGCCGCCGCCGAGCCATCCACCCGTACCGCCTTCTCCAACAGGTCCGGCCGCCCCACGTCCCCGACGAACACGAAGTCCCCGGTCAGGATCCCCATCGGGCCGGTGGCTCCCGCGGTGTCGGTGACGACGAAGCTCAGGTGCTCCGGAGTGTGGCCGGGCGTATGCATCACCCGAAGCTCCACGTTGCCCACCCGGATGACGTCGCCGTCGGCCAGGAGCCGCGCACCGTCCGGGGCGGCGAAGGCGTACTGCCAGTCCGGCCCTCCCTCGGACGAAAGCAGCATCCGCGCCTCGGCTCGGCTCGCCAGCTCTCGCGTGCCGCTGAGGAAGTCCGCGTGGATGTGGGTCTCGGTCACCGCGGCAATACGGACCCCTTCGGCTTCGGCCGCGCGCAGGTACTGCTCCGCGTCGCGGTTCGGGTCCACCACGATGGCCTCGCCGGTCGCGGCGCACCCGATCAAGTAGCTCGCCTGGGCCAGTTTGTCGTCGTAGAAGCGTTTCAGGATCATGCCGCGGCTCCGATCGGGGCACCCCTCACCGCGACGGGGCGGCGGCCGGGGCCCGCTCGTCGGGGAAGGGAAGCGCCAGGTTCCGATACATAATGAGGGCGCCCACCACGATCAGGAAGACCGCGAACCCCTTCCGCAGCCGGGCCGCCGGGACGTGGTGCACCAGGTAGGTACCGATGGCCACGCCGAGGATGGCGAGGAGCGTGAAGAGCCCCATGGCGACCCAGTCCACGTCCACGTGACCGAGATACCCGAGAAACCCCGTCGCCGCATTGAAGACGATGATCAGGAGCGAGGTGCCCACCGCCTCCTTCATCGGGAGGCGGGCCATCAGCACGAGCGCGGGGACGATCAGGAACCCGCCGCCGATCCCCACGAGTCCGGTGAGGACGCCCAC
>JBFIUJ010000036.1:0-12970 GCA_041607595.1 Gemmatimonadales bacterium
GAGCACGCGCCGCAGCTGCTCCAACGGTGCCGAGCCTCGGTAGGTGATGAAGTCGCCGGTGAAGGCGACCAGGTCGGGGGCGAGGGCCGACGTGCGCCGGAACGTGTCCAGGATGTAGCCGTCGTCCACGCTGGGCCCCACGTGCAGGTCGCTGAGATGGGCGAGGGTGCGGCCCTCGAGCGCCGCCGGCAGATCGGGCACCGGAAGCGGACGATGGGTGAAGTCGAGCCAGTGCGGCTCGATGCGCCACGCGTACAGGCTCGCCGCCAGGGGCGTCGCGGCCAGGGCCGTGAGCGTCGTGGCGACGAAGCGACGGCGCGCGATCAACGGATGGCCGCCTTCACGATCGAGCAGCGCCGGCGCTTCGATTCGTCACCCCTGGATGCTCCCCCCGCGGTGGGCGGCAGCGGCTCATGGGACCTGCCACAGCCCCTGCTCGATGCCACCGTGGAGATAGATGGCGATCCTCCCGTGTCCCGGAATCTCCGTCGGCGCGAGAGCGATCTCGGCTCCCAGCTTCGCCGCCTCCCGGACGGCGGCTTCGATATCGGTCACTCGGAGGTAGGTGCGCACCGTGGGCTTCTCCTGAGCGTGCATCGGGGCGCGAATGCCGCAGAGCGAGCCGTCGGGCAGCGTCGCGACCGAGGCGCCCCCCAACTCCGGCTTCGTGGCATCGAAGCGCCAGCCATACGCGCTGCCATACAGCCGGCACGCGGCCTCGACGTCCGGGGTCACGATCTCGAGGTAGTGAACGGTATGCTCGGGAACGGCCATTCGATCGCCTCCTCGGCGCTTCTCGCGTGGTGGGGATGGTGGACTCGGATCGACCGGACCGCCGCTCAGCGCTCGCGGACGGTCCGCCTGACGGAGATCGAGGAGCGACTGGACTTCACCGAGCGGCTCCTCACCAAGCCGCAGCCGCAGCCGCACCCCGGCGTCTACCTCGCCCGCTGTCCCCCGGCCTTGGCCGCGCGGGTTGGGTCGCCCAGTTTCGCGTTCAGCGCGACGGCCTCGCGCGTCAGGCGCCGCGCCGTCGCGGGCTCGACGGTCGTCCCCTCACGCAGCTCCACCGTCGCCATCTCGTACTTCCCGCCTCGCGTCAGGCGGGGCTCGATGGCGCCCAGGCGCTGCCCGCGCCAGAAGCCGAAGAGCACGCGGTCCTCCTCCGCGCGGATGAGCAGGACCGGCCCGTTCGCCAGGTAGACCAGGTGACCCCACTTGACCACCTCCTCGAGGGCCGCCGCGGCCCGGACCGCCGACCGCAGGCTCTCGACGACCTCGCGGCGCCAGCCGTCCAGGGACTCGACGTAGGCATCGGGATCGGCGGCGGGCTTCGTCTTCTTCATGAGATGCTCCCTCGCCTCGACATGACGACGGCCTCCACCGGTCGCTGCGTCGGTTTCCCGGCCAGGCGGATCCAGCGTGGCTCACGCCCGCCTTCACGGGCGGTAGACGGCCGCGTACCGCCGGCAGCCCACAGTCGCGCGCCGGCCTGGGTCAGGAGGCGTACCCTCCGGCCTGGGCCAAAGGGATCTTGCTCCGCACGAAGACACCGCTGCCCCGCCCGGCCTGGCGCCCGTCCGCGTCGCAGAGCACGGCCTCCGCGACGTACTGGGACCCGCCGCGGCTGACTACCCGACCCACCGAGCGCAGCCGGCCGGCCCCGAGCGGCCGGAGCAGGTAGATCGTGAACGAGGTGGTCAGGACGAACACGTCCCGCACCAGCGAGTTGGCGGCGAAGAACGCGGCGTCATCCAGCAGCTTGAAGTAGACCGACCCGTGGACCGCGCCGGCCGAATGGAAGAACCGCTCCGACACCGACATTTCGATCGTGGCCTCGGCGTCCGCCACCTCGATGCTGGGCCGGTACAGCTCGTTGATCGGCGCCGCCAGGTACATGTTTTGGAGCGCCACGAAGTGCGGGTCCTTGGTCATCCCATCTTCCCTGGTGTCCGAGCGATGGACGATGTCGCGTCGGCCCTCAGCGATTCTCTCGGTCGCTCGACCGCGATCTCCGGACTCGGATCACGACCGCGGCCACCGCGACCGCGAGGACGACCGCGACCCACCAGTAGGCCGTGAACTGCTCACGAATGGCGTCCATCCGAGTGCCTCGGGTTACCTCTCCTATACCGCTTCCGCCGCCCGGGCACAACCGCAGAGCGCCCGTGGGCAGGACGGTCGTCGCATGGTTCCTCCCTCGACTTTCGGGGGAGGGCCATCGAGCGCCACGCTCAGTTCGCCGACCCGTGGCAGGACGCCGACCCCGAGCTGCAGCCGTTGGTTCGCGATGCCAGGATAACGAGTCGCCGGATTGATGGAGGAGCGGCCGCAGGCGCGGAGCGAGAGCCGGATGACCTCCTCGAGGTCCGCCTCTGAGCAGGGCTGGACCTCCACGGCGTTCGCGTCGTCCCCAGGCTAGGACCTCACGCGTCGGGGCCGGCGGTCGCGTCCGCCCGGGCCCGCCTCGCGAGCCACCAGGCCGCTACCACGTACGCCAGCAGGCCGGCCCCGAAGAACTGGAAGAACGCGTGCAGCCGCTCGGCGCCGAAGCCCTGCGCGATCGGCGCGCCGAAGGCGAGCGATTCCATGAGCGGCTCGACCACCTGGCCGAGCACCGCCGCGGCGCCGAGGGTCGCGAGGCTCGCCGGCACGATCCGATCGGGCCAGCGCCGGACCAGGATCCACGCCGCCGCCGCGAAGAGCGGCAGGGCGACGACCCAGTGATGGGCCCAGCCGGCGCTCCATCGGCCGTGATGGCGGGCGAGGTGCCAGTCGAGGTGGATCGCCATCGCCAACCCCGCAGCGACCAGGCCCGTCTGGAACAGGCGGCCCGCGATCAGACGCTGCCAATCCATGGAGCGGCCTCCTGAAAGCGGGAAGGCGCCGATCGCACGATCGGCGTCTTCGAAAGATGCGCGCGGAAGGGACCGGCGCAACGTGATCGCCCGAGCGAGCCCACCGAAGGACCGGAATCAGCCCCCGCCGGCGATCGCCCGCAGGACGTAGTCCCGCACGTACTCGTACTTCGACCGGTGCATCACCCGCTGATTGTAGTTGCCGGCGAAGATGACGACGTTCAGGCCCAGCTCCGGCACGACGATGACGTACTGGCCCCCGTTGCCGCCGGCGTAGAAGGCGGCCACCTCGCGGCCCGCGAACGGGTACGAGAACACCCACCAGCCGTAGCCGTATCCTTCGCGCCCGAGCGTGTGGCGGGCGGAGGTCGCGGCCCGGGCCCACCCCGGAGCCAGCAGCCGCCGGCCGTTCCAGACGCCGTCGTCGAGGTACAGCTGGCCGAGCTTAAGCAGGTCCCGCGGCTTGATGTACAGCCCTCCGCCGCCGTACCCCTCCCCCGTGGGCGTCAGGTTCATGTGGTAGAGACCGGCGTCGAGCGGCCGCGCGAAGTGGTCCTGGAAGAACGCCGGCAGCCACTCGCCCGCACGGCGCGCCACGACCGCCCCGGCGAGGTTCTGTCCTCCGCTGCAGTAGGCGGCGTGCCGGCCGGGCTCGTGGAGCATCGGCAGGTCAAGCGTGAAGCGCTCCCAGTCGGGCTGGGCCTCCTGGTCCTGCATCACATCCTCCCCGCCCGGCGAGGCGGCGTCCCAATCGTCGCAGGCGAGCCCCGAGGACATCGTGATGAGATGCTCCAGGGTCATCCTCCGGGCTCGGGCATCGCGGCCCTCGAGGGAGGCCTCGCCATCGAGCGTCCGGTAGACCGGCGTCGCGCGATCCAGGATCCCCTCGTGCTCCGCGATGCCGACCAGGGTGGTGGTGACGCTCTTCGAGGCCGAACGGGTGCCGTGCGGCCGGTGCCGCGAGTAGCCGTGGAAGTACTCCTCCAGCACGAGCCTCCCGTGGCGTGCGACGAGGACGCCGTGGATGTAGGGCGCGTCGATCGCGTCCATCGGCGTGTCGAGGATCAGCCGGATCATCTCCTCGAGCGGTCCGACCGCCATGCCGGCCTCGGCCGGGCGCGCGGTCTCCCACCCTTCACCGGCGGGCGGGCGGCGATAGGCGTACGCGGCCTCGCCCCGGGGCCGAGGCTGGAAGGGCGTTCCCGGATCCCGATCCGCCCGCGCGAAGTCGTAGGTCCCGCCGTTCAGCGGGAAATAGATCGAGAGCCGGTCGAAGTCGGCGTCGTACCGGCCCTCGAGACGGGTCCGCCCCCCCGAGTCCACGAATCGGACGCTCGTGCCCTCGCGGATCACGCGATGGATCGGGTAGAACCGCCCGATGTTGGCTTCCGGATTCCGAAGGAAGGCGTCGATACGGCCGTCGGGCCCCTGACGGATCACCAGGTAGAAATGGAGCTGGTCCTGCAGGGGGGTCACCGTGCCGGTCCAGACCCCCACCCCTTCGCCCTGCGATTCGAGGAGCACCGGAGACGCCATCCGGGCGAAGCTGCTGAACGTCCGGGGCTGGACCCAGTGCCCGCGCACGGTTCGACGGTCGCTGGACAGCCGTCCCCGGAAGTACCCCCGATCTCCGGGGATCTCGAACCGGACCTCTCCGTTCGAGGTCCGGGCGGGGACGGAATACCCGCCGATGCCGGCCTGCAGTCTCCCCTCGACTTCGCGCAGCTCGACCGGGCCCTGCACTTCGGGGCCGAAGTCTCGGCGCGCCGCCCACAGGCCGAGCAGGGCGTCGGCCGCGGTCTCTTGAGCCCGGGCGGGGGACGGGAGGAGGAAGGCGAGCGCCAGCGCGGCCGCTCCGGCCGCCCCCCAGACCCTACGCGCTAGGGCGGAGCCCCGGTCCCGCTTCACGCTCGCGCTCATGCAGCCACTCGAGGATGGGGTCCTTGTTGCTCGTCAGGTTCTTGTGCAGCCACGTACAGGCCTCGTCCAGATCGCCCGCTTCGAGCGCGCGCAGGATCTCGAGGTGCTCCAGATTCGCCGTTTCGAGCACCCGGCGCTCCCGGGCGAACGCGAGGCCGTAGCGCCGGAAGCGGCGCTGGAAGTGTCGGATCAGGCCGAGGAGGACCTCGTTCCGGCAGCCCGCCACCAGTTGGAGGTGCCAGGCATCGTCCGCCGACACCCGAGCCTTCATGTCCTTGGCGCCGCGGATCCCCAGGTTGGCGCGTGCCAGTCGCTCGATGTCCGTCGGCGAGGGGACACCGGCCAGCCGGAGCGCCTCGGGCTCGAGGATCGAACGCATGGGGTAGATGTCCTCAAATTCTCGGCGGGTCAGCTCCCGGACGAAGCAGCCGCGGCGGGGGATGCCGACCAGCGCCTCCTCCGCGACCAAGGTCGTCAGCGCCTCCCGCAGGGGGGTGCGGCTGACGCCGAGGCGCCGGGCCAGGTGGACCTCGTTGATCCGCTGGCCGCCCTTGAGCTCGCCGTCGAAGATCATGTCGCGCAGGGTGGTGGCCACCTGCTCGCTGATATTGGGCCGAAGCCTCAGGTCCGCGCGGTCCGTGGTCATACTGTATACAGTATGTAATTCGACGAGCGGCGGCAACCCCGAGTCTCTCGCCCCAGGGGCCGAGGAGACGACGTTTCCACGGTAGAGCCGGCGAGTTGAAGGGGACTGCCTACGATCTCCCCCGCCCAACCGACCACGGGGTCAGGGCGAAGGAAGCTACCGCAGGACCGTGATCGGCACCGTCACCCGCTTGCCGCTCACCGTCACCGCGATGCGCGCGGTGCCGATCCGGAGCGCGGTGACGATGCCCTCCGGCGAGACCGCGGCGACGCTCGGGTCGCTCGAAGCCCAGACGCTCGGGAGGCCGGCGAGCGCCCGGCCGCGCGGGTTGGTCGCGACCACCTCGAGGCGCATGATGTGACCGGGCGCCAGCGTGGACCGGGGGGCCGAGATCCGGAGCCCGGCCACCACCGCGGGCGTCACTTCCAGCGCCAGCCGAGCGACTTCGCCGGCGCAGGTGGCCCGGATCTCCACTCGGCCCGGCGCCACGGCCAGGACGGTGCCGAGCGACGTCACCGTCGCCACGGCCGGATCGTCCGACTCCCAGCACACCATGCGGCCCCGCAGCCGGTCGCCGAAGCGATCCCGCGCGCTCGCGCCGAGCCGCA
Organism: Gemmatimonadales bacterium; assembly: GCA_041607595.1. Taxonomy (GTDB): domain Bacteria; phylum Gemmatimonadota; class Gemmatimonadetes; order Gemmatimonadales; family GWC2-71-9; genus JBFIUJ01. The sequence goes on from JBFIUJ010000036.1 coordinate 6,033, forward strand.
GGTCGTCTCCCACGCCCAGCGAATGCGCCTCGCACTCGATCTCGAACCGGGCCACGCCGACCCGCGTCACGGTCAGGCTGAAGGTCGCCCGCCCCGCTCCGGCGGCCGCGGTGATCTTCGTCGCCCCGGCGCTGAGCGCGGCGACCACGCCCTCCTCGCTCACCGGCGCCACCGCCGGGTCGGAGCTCTCCCAGTGGATCTTCGCCCCAGAGACCGGGGCGCCGTCGGCCGAGGTCGCCTCGACCTCGAGCGGATAGCTCTCCCCCACCGTCAGGGTGCCGGCCGTGAGCGGAAAGTGCAGCGCCGCCACCGGAGCCGCGGGCGCCGCGGATCCCCCGCTGTCGCGGGCTCCCCGCCATACGACGAACACGGTGGCGAAGGCGATCGCACCGCTTCCCGCCACGGTGGCCTCGATCACGGCCTGCCCCGCCGAGTGGCCCACCACCAGCCCCGAGGGGGACACCGTGGCCACCGCGGGATCGCCGGAGGTCCACTGCGGCGCGACGCCCGGCACGGTGTGCCCCTGTGCGTCCCACACGGTGGCCGTGAGCTGCACGGTCTCCCCCGCCGCGAGCCCGCAGCTCATCGGCGAGACCGCGAGCGTGGCGACCGCCACCGTCGGCCGGGGCTGGGTCAGGGGTATCGGCGAGGCCGGGGTGGGCGCCCGACGGAGCGCCGGCGCGTCCCGGGCGCTCCGGCTCCGGGCCAGCGCCGCCAACCGGGCGAGCGCCGGGGCGTCGGACGGCAGCGGGACGGCCCCCGCGGCCGCCATCGCATCCTCGATGCCGGGCCACCGGTCGGCCGGGCTCTTCGCCAGCATGCGCATCACGGCCGCGGCGAGCGACGCCGGGCAGTCGGCCCGCCCGTCGATCAAGGGCGCCGGCCGCTCGTGATAGTGGGACCAGATGACTGTCACCACCGACTCGGCCACGAAGGGCGGACGCCCCGTGAGCAGCTCGTAGGCGACGATGCCGAGCGAGTACTGGTCGGCGGCGGAGCTCGTCTCCTGGCCGAGGCACTGCTCCGGACTCATGTAGGTGGGCGTGCCGACGGTCGAGCCGGCCAGGGTGAGCCCGTGCGAGGTGGCCACCTTGGCGATGCCGAAGTCGGTCACCACCACCTGGCCGTCGGCGTCGATCAGGATGTTGTCCGGCTTGACGTCACGGTGCACCACGCCTCGCCGGTGGGCGAAGGCCAGGGCGTTCCCCACCTGGGCCAGGATCCCACAGACCATCGACACCGGCAGGGGCCCGCTCTCCCGTAGGATGTCGTGCAGCGACCGCCCCTCGACGAACTTCATCGCGATGTACAGCAGACGGCCCGACTCCCGGACGGCGTAGATCGGGATGATGTGCGGATGGCTCAGTCCGGCCGCGGTGCGGGCCTCCTGCTTGAACCGCTCCGCCATGGTGGCGTCGAGCTGCAGGTCCGGCGACATGACCTTGAGCGCCACCTTGCGGTCGAGCGCCAGGTCGTGGGCCAGGTACACGGTGGCCATGCCGCCCTTCCCCAGCCGCCCCAGGATCTGATAGTCGCCGAGGGTGGCCTGGACCAGCTGGGCCTCGAGGGGATCCTGCGGCCCCGACGGTGCGACCGGGAGCTCCAGGGTCGGGGCCCCCCCGCCCCCCACCCCGCAACCGGGGCAGGAGCCGTCGCTCCCGAGCAGGGAGGCGCCGCAGCGCCCGCAAGCCACCGTCGTTCCCACAGGTCCTCCGTCCGCCACAGCGCCCCGGCCGGCCCGGCGGCCCCGGCCGGACCCGGCGCGATGGCCGGGTCCGGGCGGAGTCCGGGTACCTCGGTATCAAGTATCGGGAGGGAGGCGGTCGGACTTGAGGCCCCTCAGGAGACCGGGATCCAGTAGCTGATCTTGAGGGCGAGGAAGTTGTCCCCCTCGGCGGACACGCTGTTCCAGAGCCCTCGCAAGGAGGCCCGTCGGGTCAGGTCGGCCTGGCCGAACCGGTTCTGCTGCCACACCAGGAAGAGCGTGCTGCCGGGGCGCCACTCCCAGCGCAGCACCAGGTTGCTCCGGAAGGAGAGCACGTTGAAGTTGGGCGACAGGGTGAAGCTGTCGGCCCCGTCGGTGACGGTGAACGACCCGTCGTCCGGATCGGTGACCAGGGTCGAGCCGTCGGTCCCGTAGAGCCGGAGATCGCTGGTGCGCGGACGGCTCAGCTCGCCCACGTCCTTGTACTGCCCGCTCGCGGCGAAGGGCTCCGCGTACAGCTCGAGCGAGAGGTCCGGGCTGATGGAGTAGTTCAGCCGGAACCGGGCCGAGATCGTGGTGCGGTCCACCGTCCCGAAGACGTAGCGGGTGCCGAACGTGGCGGCGGGGCCGTTCGCCTTCTGGCTGATGTACTGCCGAGTGTTGCGGGAGCGACTGTAGGTCGGGTCCACCGAGAGCTCCCATCGGCTGCTCGGCCGGATCGCGACGCCGCTCGAGGCCTCGAAGAACAACCCTCCCAGGTCGTCCTCGCCGTAGATCAGGAACGTCCGCACCCGGGTGGACGAGGACCGCGGGCTGAAGATCCCGCCGTTGATGTTCCAGTCGCTGCTCGAGCGCATCAGCGGCCCGCCCCGGGTGAGGTTGTCCCGGAGCGAGCTGGGGAAGCGCTCGACGCTCAGGAAGGTTTCCCAGAAGTTCTTGAAGGTGAAGCCCGCCTCCAGGTCCAGCCCGCCGAATTGGCGCACGCCGCCGAAGTTCCAGCCGGTGAAGCCGTAGAGGGAGACGTTGTAGTTCCGGAAGTGCTTGCCGGGCTGGGTCTCCCGATACCGCACGTAGGCGAACGCGTCGATGTCGTCCGCGGTGCCGATCCGGCCCGCGTCGTTGATCTCGAACCCGGGGGACTCCAGCCCGATGCGCGCGCTGTAGAGCCAGTGGGTGCCGCTGTTCTTGTCGAAGTAGAGCGAGGCCGCGTACCCGGTCATCGAGGTCCGCGTGGAATCGAAGCTCACGTGGTCTTGGTCGGGACGCTGGAAGTAATGCGTCGCGTTTTCCTGCAGGCGCCGGATGGCGGCGGGCTCGCCCCGCACGTGGCTGAGCCCAGCCGACCCGCCCAGCTCGTAGGCCCCGCCCTGGAAGCGCAGCACCCAGTCCACCCCGCCGGTATACGCCTCGCGGGTGAGGAGATCGCCGAGCGGCGTGCCGCGCTCCACGTCCCGCTGGACGGTGGTGAAGGTGGCGCCCACCGTGCTCTGCGACGCGCCGAACTCCTGCTGCACGCGGGCGACCCCGTAGCCGGCGAGCGGCGCCACCTGGGTCCGGCCGGTCGTGCCGGTCGCGACGTCGAAGGTCCGGGCCTCCTCCCGGTCGGTCACCGCCACCAGCGTGCCGATCGAGGTGCCGGAGGCCAGCCGGCCGGTCATCTTGGCCGCCCCCAGGATCGTGGCGGCCTGGGGCCGGTCCACATAGTCGCCCGAGGCCGAGCCGCGCGGCGGCGCCCCGATCCGGCGCGAGTAGAAGAAGCTGTTGCCGTTGCCCTGGAGCAGCCGGCTTCCCTCGGTAAAGAACGGCCGGCGCTCGGAGAAGAAGGTCTCCACCGCGCTCAGGTTCACCTCGGCGGGATCCGCCTCCACCTGGCCGAAGTCCGGGTTGATCGTCGCGTCGAGGGTCAAGTTGGGACCGAGGCCCATCTTCACGTCGCCGCCAACCCGCCCGTTCAGGTTCACCCCGTTGTCGAACGGGTCGTCCTGCGCCCGGTTGCCGGTGAGGGTGCTGTTGGTGGCGACATAGGGCAGCAGCTCGAGCCGGCGGCTCGGCCGCACCCCCTCGATCCCGGTCAGCTCCCCGAAGCGCGAGGCCCACCCGGTCTCGTTCTTGGGGATCTGCACCCAGTAGACGTCCTCGTTCCGGGTCGGCATGTAGCGATTGATGTTCAGGCCCCATCGCTGCATCGCGCGGTCGTTGAACCGGAGCTGGGAGAAGGGGATCCGCATCTCCGCCGTCCAACCCGTCGAGTCGCGCCGGGCCTCGGCCTGCCAGACCGGGTTGAAGGACTGGTCCCGGTTGAACTCGCTGTCCGAGGAGTGGTAGTACTCGAACCGGACGCCGGTCGCGGTGACGCCGAAGCTGTACGCGGTGCGCCGGTCGTAGTACGTGTCGAGCGAGACGATCAGCCGCTCCGAGTTGGCCGGGTTGTCTCGCCGGCTCACTTGGGCCCGGATGTCGTCCGGGCCGTTGGAGGTGAGCCGGGCTCCCACGTAGAGCGCGTCCCCGTCGAACACGAAGGCGACCTCGCTCAGCACGGTGGCCGGCGCCCCCTCGACCGGGTCCTTCTGGGTGAAGTCACTCACCCACCGGACCCGCCGCCACACCTCCTCGTCCAGGAGCCCGTCCACCCGGATCCCCTCCCCCGGGAGCCGCACCGCCTCCGCCTGCTTCGCGGCCTGCGGCAGTCCACCGACCGAGGCCGAGGACTGCTGGGCCGCCATCGGCGCGGCCCAGCCCAGCCCGCAAAGGAGCAGGACCGCCCGCAGGGCGGAGCGACCTACCAGGCTGTCGCGGCGACCGGTGTCACGCATGCTCGACCCCTCTCCGCGGGACTCCGGCCCAGGCCGATCCCCGCTCTGCTGGAATTCTAGCATAATGCTAAATATTCAGCATTACGAGGGCAAGGGGGACGGGGTTTCAGCCCGGGACGCGCTGGGCGCCGCCACCGAGCCGAGCTGATCGCATCGGCCTGGTCCCGCATCGCGTTCCGGACGCGACGGACCGGACCCACACGCTCCACGGCCAGGCGTCTCCGCCCTCCTCCCGGCGGCCACCACTGCAAGGCGCGTCCTTCGCTCAGACGCTAGATTGTTGGCCAACCCACCCTCCGGAGGATGCATGTCGGCCTCGGTCCCCCTGACCTCCCTGACACTCCTGTTGGCGACCGCCGCCCTGGTCCCGCCCGCGGCGCCCGGCGCCCCGCTCGCCCAGCGCGCGGACTCCACCCTCCTGGTGCGCTCGGTGAGCGCGGGCCAGAGCCACACCTGCGCGGTCAGCACCCAGGGCGCAGCGCTCTGCTGGGGCGGCAACCACGGCCGGCAGAGCGGCGCCGCCGCCAGCGACGCCGAGGTCCTCCCCCGGCTCATCACGGGCGCCAAGCTCGTGACCGTGGCGGCGGGCGGGCACCACACCTGCGGGCTCGACGAGGCCGGCGCGGCCTGGTGCTGGGGCGCCAACGGATTCGGCCAGCTGGGGAACGGTAGCCAGCAGACCTCGGTCCGTCCGGTCCGGGTGAGCGGGGCCCAGCGATTCACTTCGCTCAGCGTGGGGAACGACCACAGCTGCGGTCTCACCAAGGACGGCAAGGCCTACTGTTGGGGCGACCAGTGGGACGGGGCGACTGGCTCCTTCCCCTCCGGCGACAACGTGAGCGAGCCGATCCGGGTCCAGGGGAACCTGCTGTTCGCCAAGCTCGACGCCGGGCAGCGCCACACCTGCGCCCTCTCGGCCGATCGGGCCTACTGCTGGGGGGAGAACAAGGCCGGACGGGTGACCACGGGATCCTGGCAGTCCTATCCCACGCCGCTGCCGGTGCCCTCGCCCAACGCCTTCGTGGGGGTGAGCGCCGGCGGGGTGCTGAGCTGCGCCCTCACGCGCGAGGGACGGATCTATTGCTGGGGCACCGGCGCCGGCCGGGAGGCCGACGCCTCCGAGCGGCGCCCGCCGGCGGCGGTGGACACCCTCCGGAAGTACAGCCAGATCAGCGCCGGCGGCAGGCACGCATGCGGGCTCACTGCGGCGGGCGAGCTCTACTGCTGGGGGGCGAACGACAAGGGCCAGCTGGGCACCGGCGACATCGCGGCCCACGCGAGCCCGGTCCGGGTGAAGGCGAGCGAGCCCTTCACCGCCGTCAGCGCGGGCGGCGAGCACACCTGCGCGGTGACGCGATCACAGCGGCTCCTCTGCTGGGGGGCCAACGACGTCGGGCAGCTGGGAGACGGCACCCGCAGCTCCCGGCTGAGCCCGGTGCCCAGCCGGGCGAGGAGTGCCGGCTAGGCTCCCGTTCTCCATCGCCGTCGGCGTCTGGGTCCGCGTGGCCCTCCAGAGCTTCGGAGGGCCGGCGGGGCAGATCGCCGTCATGCACCGCATCCTGGTGGAGGAGAAGCGGTGGGTGACGGAGCAGCGCTTCCTGCATGCGCTGAACTACTGCATGCTGCTGCCCGGCCCCGAGGCGCAACAGCTCGCCACCTACCTGGGCTGGGTGCTGCACGGCACCCGGGGCGCGCTGGTGGCCGGGTCGCTCTTCGTCCTGCCCGGCTTCCTCGCGATCCTGGCCCTCAGCGTCCTCTACGTCGCCTTCGCGGACGTCACCCTGGTCCAGGCGCTCTTCTACGGGCTCAAGCCCGCGGTGGTCGCCGTGGTCCTGGCGGCCGTGCTGCGGATCGGCCGCCGGGCGCTGCGGACCCGTCTCCAGGCCGCCATCGCCGCGGCCGCCTTCCTCGGGATCTTCTTCTTCGCGCTCCCCTTCCCCGCCATCGTCCTGGCCGCCGGCGTCGTGGGCCTGCTCGCGAGCCCCTGGCTGCCCCAGCCACACTTCCCCGGCGGCGAGGCGATCCCGGCGCCGGAGGCCGAGCCCGTGACCCTCCGGGAGATTCCGCGGCCACGCGCGGCGACCGCCATCGCGACCGCGGGGGCGGGGCTCGCCCTCTGGCTGGCGCCGCTCGGCGCGCTGGCCCTGGCGCTCGGCCGGGACCACGTCTTCGTGCTGGAGGGCGTCTTCTTCAGCAAGGCGGCCGTCGTCACCTTCGGCGGCGCCTACGCCGTGCTCGCCTACGTGGCCCAGCAGGCGGTCGAGGTCTACGGCTGGCTCCAACCGGGCGAAATGCTCGACGGCCTCGGCATGGCCGAGACCACCCCCGGGCCTCTGATCCAGGTCGTGCAGTTCGTCGGATTCCTCGGCGCCTACCGGCATCCCGGCGCCCTCGACCCGATGTGGGCCGGCCTGCTGGGC
>JBFIUJ010000037.1:0-12920 GCA_041607595.1 Gemmatimonadales bacterium
CGAACCTGGACAAGGTGTTCTGGCCGGAGGAGGGGTACACCAAGGGCGACCTGATCGACTACTACGAGACGATCGCGCCCTGGCTCTTGCCCTACCTGCGGAACCGACCGGTGGTGCTGACCCGCTACCCAGACGGCATCGCCGGCAAGTCGTTCTTCCAGAAGGACGCTCCGACCTTCGTGCCGGAGTGGCTGCGGACCGAGCGGATGTGGAGCGAGCAGGCCCAGCGGGAGATCGACTACTTCATCTGCGACGATGCCGCCTCACTCACCTACATCGCGAACATGGCGGCCATCCCCCTCCACATCTGGGGGAGCCGGATCGATGCGCTGGAGCGGCCGGATTGGTGCATCCTGGACCTCGATCCCAAAGAGGCGCCGTTCGAGCACGTGGTCCAGGTGGCGCTGGTCCTGCACGCGCTCTGCGACCGGATCGGGCTGCCGCACTTCGTGAAGACGAGCGGGAGCTCGGGACTGCACGTGCTGGTCCCGCTCGCGCGACAGCTCACCTTCGAGCAGTGCCGCTCGCTCGGCGAGCTGCTCGCCCGAGTGGTGGTGACCGATCTGCCCGACATCGCGACGATCGCGCGCACGGTCTCCCGGAGGGACGGTCGGGTGTACGTGGACTTCCTCCAGAACGGCCACGGCCGGCTCCTCGCGGCCCCGTTCAGCGTGCGACCCTTGCCCGGCGCCCCCGTCTCCCTGCCGCTTCCCTGGAGCGAGGTGACTCCGGACCTCGACCTCCGGGCCCACACCATCCGCACCGTGCCGGTCCGGATGCGGGAGCGGGGAGAGGATCCGATGGTCGGCGTCCTGGGGGAGGTGCCGGATCTGCTGGGCTCCCTGGGTCGGCTCTACGAAATCGTGGGCACGGACGGTTGATCTGGCCGGTCCACCGGATTCTATTCCCATCATGCCTACGAGCGTCGACGTCGTCGTCGAGCCCCTCGACGAGATCCACTGCCAGTTCGTCGCCACCGTCCCGGTCCCCGGCGAGTCGCGCACCTACCGGACGCCGGGCGATGCGGCCGGCTCGCCGGTGGCGCAGGCCGTGCTCGAGGTCCCCGGCGTCGCGGAGGTGGCGGTGGCCGGCAACGTGCTTACCGCACGGAAGGATCCGCAGAGCCCGCCCTGGCGGGTCCTGGGCGACCAGGTGCGCTACGCCATCGGCTCCGTGCTCGCCAACCTCCAGGCGGATACGGCGCCCGCCCCGCCGGCCTCGCCCCTGGACGACGATTCGATCTTCGACCGGGCCTCGCTCGTGTTCCAGCGCGAGATCAACCCGGGGGTCGCCCAGCACGGCGGCCAGGTGGAGCTGATCGACGTGCAGGACGGCGTGGTGCTCCTCCGGATGTCCGGCGGCTGCCAGGGCTGCGGGATGGCCCGGGTCACCCTGCGTCAGGGCGTCGAGAGCGCGCTTCGCCGAGCGGTGCCCTCCCTCCGGGGCATCCGCGACATCACCGATCATGCCTCGGGGCAGAACCCCTACTTCAAGCCCGCCCAGGGCTGACGGCCGCAGCACCCCCTAGCGCCAGATCACTGCGTGGTGCACCGAGAAGAACGGACAGGGAGTGTCCGACAGGCAGCTAAGGCCGATCACGTCGCCCCGGTCGTTGATGCCGAACGCCCTGCTGGCCGTGCCCAGGTCCGTCATTTCGCCGCGGTACCCGATTGATGCATGGATGGCGTTGACGGCGCCGGTCCGCCGCCAGGGGACCGCTACCGGAGCCAGTCGTCCAGCCGTTCGGCGATGAACGCCTCGTCCAGGAGGTGGGGATAGCGGGACAGGGCGCGGGTGATCCGCTCGGCCTGCCCGGGGGAGAGCCGCTCGGTGGGATCGAGGCACCGGCGGTTGGCGAGCAGGCCATGGCGCCGGAGTACCTCGTGGATGCCCGGGATGCAGCCGGCGAAGCCGTGCTCTGGATCGAACAGGGCGGCGTTGAGGTCGGTGAGCTGATCGGCCGCGTCCAGGAGGCGTCGGGGCACCGGTCCTCGTCCGGCCCGGCGGCAGGCCTGCCAGAGGCCGACCGCGCGCCGAGTCCCCACCGCCCACTGCCCCAGGAGGCCGCCGACCATCCGGACCGCCGGCCGCCCGGGGCGCAGGCGGTACCGGGCCAAGAGGTCGAGCACGATGTGATCGTCATTCCCGGTGTAGAGCGCGACCTCACGCGTCCGCCCGGCGTCGCTGACGGCGCGCACCACATCCAGCGTCCGATACCGGTCGAACGGCGCGATCTTGATCGCCACCAGGTTCTCCAGCTCCGCCAGCGCCCTCCAGAAGCCGTACCCCAGTGGACGCCCCCCGACCGATTCCTGGAGGTAGAACCCCATCACCGGGAGCACGTCGGCCACGGCCCGCATGTGCTGCAGGAGACGCGCGTCCGACGCGCGCGGGAGCGCGCCGAGACTCACCAGGCCGACGTGATAGCCCAGCTCGCGGGCCAACTCGGCCTCGCGCACCGCCTGCCGCGTCGCCCCGCAGATCCCGGACACGCGAATGACCGGGCGGCCCGCTTCGTCGGCCGCTTCCGCGGCGAGCGCGAGGACGGGTCGCAGGAGACCGACCCCCGGAGCGCGGATCCCGAATTGGGTCGTGTGGACGGCGACCGCGATGCCGCCGGCGCCGGAAGCGAGGTAGTAGCGGGTGAGGGCACGCTGGCGCCGCTCGTCGAAGCGCCCGCCGCGCGTCAGCGCCAACGGGTGGGCGGGGATCACGGCGCCGGCCCGCAGACGGCGTCCGATGTCCCGCGGCGGCTGGGGAAGCCCCGGCACGGCTAGAAGGTCCCCTCCCGCTCCTCGAATTGCGTGGGCTTCCCGAGGCTTCGACCCCCGCCGCCGACCCAGTCCGCCACCCGATCCACCATCGCCTCGACCGACGTGGGAGGAGGCCCGAAGATCTTCGCACAGCGCGAGGCGTCGCTCAGGAGCGCGGTGTCCCCCTCGACGCCCTCGAACGTCGGGCGGACGCCCAGGCGCTCGCCCACGCGCTCCGCCAGCCAGCGCACCGAGGTGGCCGTCGAACCGGTGACGTTCACCACGAAGGGCGGGACCTCGACGTGGTGGAGGGCGCGGAGCGCCACCGCGTTGGCGTCCCGCTGCCAGATGAGGTTCACGTGACCCATCGCGAGGTCGATGGCCCGACCGGACAGGATGCGATCGGCCAGGTCGCGAATCACGCCGTACCGGGGCTCGTTGGCGTAGTTGAGCCGGAGGATGGTCATCGGCGTGTCGTGCCGGCGGGCGAGATACGCCAGGACCCGTTCGCGGCCCAGCGCGGATTGGGCATACTCGCCTACCGGCCCCACCGGGTCCTCCTCGGTGGGGCCCGGGGTCCCCGCAGACCAGAGCGGGTACACGTTGCCGGTGGAGAAGGCGACGATCCGGCTCTGCCGGAAGCGCCGGGCCACGAGGCCCGGAAGGTGGACGTTGGTCGCCCAGGTGGCGGCCGGATCGCCGGTGCTGCCGAACTTCTGGCCGGCCATCAGCACCACGTTCGGGCTGTCGGGAAGCGCGGCCAGGGCGTCTGGGTCGAGGAGGTCGCAGGCGACGGTCTGGATGCCCGCGCTCTCGATGGAGGCTCGAGCCGCCGGATCGCCGAAGCGGGCGACCGCGATGACCCGCCGCGTGGACCCCGCCGCGTCGGAGGCGCGCCGGGCGAGCCGCACGAGGCTCGGTCCCATCTTGCCCCCGGCCCCCAGGACCAGGATGTCGCCGGGCAGGCCGGCGAGCGCCTCCGTCTCCGGGGGGGCGGGGCGGGAGAGCTCCTCCTCGAGCGCGCTCTCGGCGGCGTCGGGAGGCGCGGCCATCACTCGCGGCTCATCAAGATCGCGAGGATGATGTAGAGCAGGATGCCGGGGAAGGCGGCGGACAGGATGGAGACGACCACATACCCGACGCGCACCAGGGTGGGGTCCCAGCCGAGCCACTCCGCGATCCCACCGCAGACGCCGGCGATGATGCTGTCGGTACGGGAGCGGCGCAACGGCCGCTGGAGCTCGACGCCCATGAGCCACCTCACGTAGGGGGGGACGGGCCTACCGGACCGAGAGTGAGACGTGGAGATGGTCGGCGGTGCCGACGTGTCGCAGGGTCCGAAAGCCCAACAGCCGAAAGTAGGAGGAGAGCAGGGTCGTGCGCCACTCGGCCCGGCCCAGCGTGCGGAGATCCACCGCGTGCACGTAGCCGCTGGACTGGCGGTAGTGCAAGGAGGCCTCGCGGACCGGCAGGCCCATCCGGACGTAGTCGTCCGGGACCCGCTGCACGTCGGTCACGACGAGGTCGCGGTCCAGGATCACCGCGGTGCCGAGCGCGAGCCGGAAGAGGGGATGCAGGCTGGTGTAGTAGGCGCGCACGTCGTCGGATTTCGCGTTGGCGCTCGAGAGCGTCAGGGCGACATATCCGCAGTACAGGAGCACGACCGGCAGGGCGAGGCGGATCGCGATGGTGCGCACCCGAAAGCGGCCGGTGAGCGCACGGCTGATCCGGACGCCGTAGAGGGTGAGCACCGCCGTGGCGGCCGCCGCCCCGAGCGCCACGCTGGCCCACGGGGCGAGGTCCCGCACGTGGTGGGCCCAGGCGCCCGTCCCGACGAGCGCGAAGAAGGGGAGCAGGGCGAGGCCGGCGAGACGCAGGGGCCACGCCCACCACCCCCAGCGCCGAGACGGCCTCCGGCGCACGGTGGATGGTGGGGCCCGGCCGGCCCGAGCGGCCTCCCGGCGGAGCCGGGCCAGGCGGCGTCTCTGGGCGGCGTCGAGTCGGGGGTGCTCGGAGGAGGCGGCGTCCAGGGCCAGCGTGGCGCTCCCGGCGTCAGGGCCCCTCTCTACGCCGGGCGAGCGGTGGGTGTTTCGGACGTGGACGGGCGCATGAAGCGACGCACGACCGGATGGCGAGGCCATTCGGTCGTGCGCGTTCGAGGAGACGATCAGGAGCGGGTGACGATCTTCTGCCCGCAGGCCGTGTGCTCGATGGTGACGGTCGCGGTCTCGCCGTTGCGGGTCACCTGGGCCACGATGACGCCCGCGTCGAACTTCGGCGAGACGTCGCACGCGGCGTTGTAGTGGAGCGGCGTGGTGGTCGAGATCTGGATGCTCCGGCTCTCGGTCTGGTTCCGGGTCCAGGTGCTGTTACCGTCGAAGCTCCACGTGCCGCTCGGCATGCGCTCGCCGTACTGGATCGAGCCCGCGACGTCCGCGACGAAGGAGCCGTTCCAGTTCTTCACGTGCTGCGCCGAGTTCCCGTTGGGGAAGACGAAGCTCGTGGTGAAGTTGGTGATGGTGTGGGTGAGCTGGGTGCCCGGGTTGCTCGGGCTCCCCACGATCTGGCGGGTGCCGTTCCACGACCGGCTCATGGTCGCGTCGCCGCGGGTCACGCTCTTGCTCAGGTTGCTGAAGATGAAGCGCACGCCGAAGCCGGGGATCGCCGGGTCTTCGATGCCGAGCGTGCCGCTCATCACGACGTGCACCTCGCCCACGGTGCAATCGAACCCGGTGAAGTCGAACAGGACGGCGTCCGGCACCCGGTCGTTGTCCACGTTGGCCGGATTCTCCGGCGACTTGATGGGGCGGCAGGGGATGTCGGGCGGGCTGGAGAGCCGCGGGCCGCCCGGCGAGCTGAGCGATCCCACCTGCAGGCGCATACCGGTGTCGATTTCGTAGGTGGAGGCGTCGCTGAACTGGTCGGCGTCTTCGGCCACGATCTCGGCGAGCTCGTTCGCTTCGCTCTGGCTGAGCACCGAGCCGGAGGGGCCGTTCGCCTCCCCGGTACAGGCGCCGAGCACCAGGAGGGCGATCAGGGACGTGCCGGAGAGCAGCCGGGCTGCGGGATGGGTGGACATGGTGTTGCTCCTTGCGCTAGCGTGAAGAACGGTGCTGACTCTCCGGGACAGACGCGGGTGGCCTGCAGGCGTTAAGTGGCTCATTCGTCGTAACTTGCCGGGTGATCCCCATCACATTCTCGGTGTGACCGAGGTCCGCGGCCTTCCACCGCCCACCGTCGAGCAAGGCTGGCGCACCGAGTATCGGCCGACGCGACCGCGGGCTTGAGCGCGTCTCGTGTGGCGCCGCCGCCGCGCCCACCCCCGGACGGCGTTATGATTGAGCGTCGCCTTCCCGTCCCCCATCCTCCATTGACTCCCGGAAGGGTGTCCCATGTCCGAGCACTACTCCCTGAATGCCCAGGTCAACCGCGCGTTCGACCGGGCCGCCTCATTCACCAAGCACGATCCGATGCTGCTCTCCCAGATCCGGGAGTGCAGCAGCCTTTATCACGTGGCCTTCCCGATCAAGCGGGACGACGGGTCGATCGAGGTCATCCACGCGTGGCGGGCCGAGCACAGCCATCACAAGCTGCCGACCAAGGGCGGCATCCGGTACAGCATGCAGGTGGGCGAGGACGAGACGATCGCACTCGCGGCCATGATGACATACAAGTGCGCGCTGGTGGACGTGCCGTTCGGCGGCGCCAAGGGCGGGATCCGGATCGCCCGCCACCAGTACTCCGACGGGGAGCTCGAGCGAATCACCCGGCGGTACGTCTTCGAGCTGTGGAAGAAGAACTTCATCGGTCCCGGAGTGGACGTCCCGGCGCCGGACTTCGGCAGCGGCGGCCGCGAGATGGCCTGGATCGCGGACACCTACCTCTCGCTCTCCGGGGGAGACCTGAACGCCCTGGGCTGCGTGACCGGGAAGCCCATCACGCAGGGCGGGATCCAGGGCCGAGTGGAGGCCACCGGCCGGGGCGTGTTCTTCGGGATCCAGGAGGCCTGCAGCGTGCCCGAGGACATGAAGGCCCTGCGGCTTTCGCCGGGCCTGGACGGGAAGCGGGTGGCGGTGCAGGGCCTGGGGAACGTCGGCTATCACGCCGCGAAGTTCATTCAGGAGGCGGGCGGGGTTCTCGTGGCGCTCGCCGAGTACGAGGGCGCGATCCACTCCCCCAAGGGGCTCGACCTGGAGAAGGTCATGGCCCACCGGCGGGATACGGGCTCGATCCTGGACTTCCCGGGGGCCAGCAATCTGCCCCGCAGCATCGACGTGATGGAGGTGGACTGCGACATCCTGGTTCCGGCCGCGCTGGAGGGACAGATCACCGATGAGAACGCCCCGCGGGTCAAGGCGAAGGTCATCGGCGAGGGGGCCAACGGGCCGGTCACCACGGAGGCGGACGAGATTCTGGAGAAGAAGAAGGTCATGATCATCCCGGGCACGTACCTCAACGCGGGTGGCGTGACCGTCTCCTATTTCGAGTGGCTGAAGAACCTCTCGCACGTGCGCTTCGGGAGGATGGAGAAGCGCTTCGAGGAGGGCGCGTACGGGCGGCTGCTGCAGGCGATCGAGAGCAGCACGACCAAGCGCTTCAGCGTTCAGGAGCGCTCGCAGTTCGTGCGCGGTGCGAATGAGGAGGACCTGGTCAACTCCGGCCTGGAGGAGACCATGATCGTGGCCTACCGCGGCATGTGGGAGACCCAGAAGCGCAACGGCAAGGGATGCGATCTCCGGACGGCCGCGTTCATCAACGCGATCGACAAGATCGTCCTCTGCTACGAGGAGCTCGGCATCTTCCCCTGAGCCGGTCCTAGAACGGCTTCGTGATGGCGAGGTACGCGCCGAGCGCACCGAGGAGCGGGACGGCGATGAGCGCAGAACGCGCCAGGGTCGGGCGACGGTAGGGCAGGTAGAGCACCGCGCCCAGCACGAGCCAGAGGACGAGCTTGGCCCAGGCCCAGCCAGGCAGGTCGCGCACGAGACCGAGACGGGCGAGCATGCCGAAGCCCGCGACCGGAATGACCAGCAGCGCGACCCCGTGGAGGATGGCGACCAGCCGGCGCGTTGCGCTCTCCCGTCGTCCGCCGTTCGCGGCATGCAGGGCCACCCCCCCGAGAGCGGCGACCAGCAGCAGGACGCCGAACACGTGCAGGATCTTGTAGGTCTCCAGGCTCATGGCGGGCTCCGTGGTGAGGGTGGGCGTCGGCTCGGCCCCTAACTTAACTCCGCCCCGTCCCCACTTCCCGGAGCCAGTTCCGCCCAATGCCCTACGACCGCGACCGCGAGCACTTTCGGATCCCCTACCCGATGGCCGCCCGACCGACGTTCCGCCTCGTGGGGCAGTCGTTCGAGGTGGTGGACGTGTCGGAGGGTGGGCTCAAGTTCCTGGTGGGGGAGGCGGATCCCCCACCGGTCGGCGAGATGCTCAGCGGGGCGCTGACGCTGGTGCGGGGAGACACCGTCGTGGTGACCGGGCGAGTCCTCCGCGTGGCGGAGGGACTGGTCGTGCTGCAGCTGGAGACCTATCTGCCCTTCCGGTTGATCCTGGAGGAGCAGCGGTACCTGCGGCAGGAAGGCTGGTGGTTCGGATAGTCCTCAGGGCATCGTTCCGAAGGAGACGCCTGGCCGGCTCAGATGGCGAGCGGTGGGGGGCGCGAGGCCCCGATCAACCTCACCAACCGCGCGATCGTCGGCGGCATTCCGCCCGGAGTGTACGACCAGGCGTCGAGCCGCCGGGTGATCCACTCCCGTTGCTCGGCGTACGACCGCGCCGTCGTCTCGTCCTTGATGTAGACGGTTCCCTGGGCCACGATGTACCGGGTTTCCGGATCCAAGAGGATCTGATAGAGCCGGTCGACCGCCTGCAGCAGCGAATCGGCGTGGCGGGCCACGGCGAACGATTCGCGCCGCGCGTCCCGAGATTCCCACCGCTCCACGTCCGACAGGGTCCAGCGGTTCCGCGCCGAGACGTAGGCCATCGTGTCCCGGTAGGACCGCTCGATCCGCACCTCCATGCTGCGATACACGGAGATGACGTTCATGGCGGCCGCCAGGGTACGCCTCGCGGCGCGCAGGCTGTCGGGGCCGGAGAGCCGTCCCGGCGCAAACGGCTGGCGGAACCCGATGAACCCCAGGGCCTCGTCCATGTCCCGCTGCGCTTCGCGGTAGCTTCCTTGGTAGTTGCGCATGAGCGCGCCGACCGAGCGCGGCTCGTTCGAGCTCGTGCTCACCGTATCCCGCATGAGGTCGGTCAGGTTGAGCGAATCGAACCGGGCCAACGCCCGTTGCTCGGGCGAGGGGGTCGGCACCGTGTCCGCCACGGCCGGCGTCGGTGGTACCTCCCGCCAGGCGAGACGCACCAGGGCCGCCGATCCCATCACCGCCGCCAGCGCCACCAGGGTCATCACCGTCCACCGCAGGGTCCGCTCGGGGTCGTAGTCCCGGGGGACCCAGTGGATCTCGGAGATGCGGGCCTCGTAGGGGTCGTCCACGGGCGGCGCTGTCGGGTCGAACGTCCCCGCCTCGATCTCGTCCTCGCCGTCCTCGGCCGGTTCCTCGTCGAGGTCCAGATCGCCGTCCCCGTCGGCCTCGAACTCCGGCGGGTATTCCTCCCATTCCTCCTCGGGCAGGTAGGCCGTCTCCTGGATCGCCTCCCGATAGTGCGGATGCTCGGCGACCCGGATCCACCGCCCGGTCCGGACGTGGTAGACCTGGGCGTCCTCGTCGAGCAGGCCGCTCCGAATCGCAAGCGCCAGCTCTTCGATCGAGCGATAGACCGATTCCTCGCCCGAGGCGAGGCGAATCCTGTACATCCGCAGCCGTTTCCCGAAATAAGTCCGAAGGCGGGAGGCAGTGTCGCCTCAGTAAAACAACTTCCGTGCCAGATCCCGAGGGGCTGGGATTGCCGGCTGCCCGGGGTCGCTTGACGGTCCTGGCCGAGGCCGGTTAGCCTCTCAAGTCGCCTACACTTGCGCCCGAACACGCCATCCCGAGGAGCCTCCCATGGCGCGCCCCGCCGCCCCTGTTCCCGCCCCCTCCCGGGCCACCCGCGCCCGCGCGATCCTCCTCGTCTTGGCGACATTGCCAGGCCTTCTCACCGTGCCCGGCGCCGCTCAGGACGCCGGCCGGCCGGTCGTGGCCCGCGTCTCGGTGGAGCCGGCCTCCCTGGTCCTGGACGTCTCGGACTCCGCCGCGGTCCGGGCCACGGCCTACGACTCCTCCGGCGCGGTGGTCCGCGCCCCCATCGTGTTCTTCTCGTCCTCGCGTCGCTCGCTCGAAGTGGACTCCCTGGGCCGGCTCCGGGCCCACCGCTCGGGTGAGTACCGGGTCTTCGCCGCGGTCTTGATGCCGGGCGCGGCGGTACGGGGCGAGGCGGCGGTGACGATTCGCCCGCCGGCGATCCGCACGGTGGAGATCATGGATTCGCCGGCCCGCTTCTACGCGGGGACGTCGGTCCGGCACCGGGCCCGGGTCCGGGACGCGGCCGATGCGCTGCGGAAGGACGAGCCGCTCACCTGGACGACGGACAACGACCGCGTCCTCCGGGTGGACCGGTTCGGCGAGGTCACGGCGGTCGCCCCGGGCACGGCCACCCTCCGGGTGACGGCTGGGGGCGTGGCGGGGACGCGGCGGGTGACCGTGGTGCCGAACCCCACCCGGGCGCTGGTCCTGACGGCCTCGGCGGAGTCCGGCCGGATGGGCGACGTGATCCGGTTCACGGCATCGGCCCAGGACGCGGCTGGTCGGGCGATTCCCGACATGCCCGTGGCCTTTGCCGTGCGGGCCTCGGTGGAGGACACCGTCATCGCGCCGGGCGCGTCCGCGGTCATCGAGCCGGACGGGCGTTTCGTGGCCCAGCGGGCGGGGTCCTACACCGTCGTGGCGACCGCCGGCCCCACGGCGGCCTCCCGGAGCGTCACGATCACCCACCGGCACCAGAGCCAGCGGATCGCGGCCGGGACCGGCCAGGGGGCGGTGCGTGATGTCCACACCTCCGACATCTGGGTATGGACCGGCGCCGACGGCCGGGACTACGCGGTGACCGGCACCTGGGGGGCCAACGGGGTCGCCTATTTTTGGGACGTGACCGATCCGGCCTCTCCCGCGCTGACGGACAGCCTGGTGGTCGATGCGCGGACGGTCAACGACGTCAAGGTCGATCCGGAGCGGGGGATCTGCGTCATCACCCGCGAGGGCGCGAGCAACCGCCTCAACGGGTTCGTCGTGCTCGACTGCTCCAACCCCAGGGACGTGCAGGTCCTGTCGCGCTTCGACGACCAGCTCTACGGCGGGGTGCACAACGTCTTCCTCTGGAAGCAGCACGTCTTCGCGATCAACGCCGGCCGCCGCTTCGACATCATCTCGATCGAAGACCCGCGGGCCCCGCGGCGCGTGTCGTTCTTCGAGCTCGATACCCCGGGCCACGGCATCCACGACGTCTGGGTGGTGGACGGGATCGCCTATTCCTCGAATTGGGCGGACGGCGTGGTGCTGGTGGACGTCGGCAACGGCGTCGCGGGCGGCTCACTGGCCAACCCGGTCAAGATCGGGCAGTACGCCTATCCGATCGGCGCGACCCACTCGGCCTTCCCCTATCGGACCAAGGAGGGGCGGCACTACGTGTTCGTCGGCGACGAGCAGTTCCCCTACGGCCTGGACCCCGACCAGCCCGACGAGGCCGGCGGCTACATCCATGTGGTGGACTTCACCGACGTGAAGCAGCCGAAGGAGATCGCCCGCTACCAGATCCCCGAGGCGGGGCCGCACAACTTCTGGGTGGAGAACGACACGCTCTATGTGGCCTACTACAACGCAGGGCTCCGGGTCGTGGACGTCTCCGGCGAGCTGATGGGCAACCTCTACGAGCAGGGGCGCGAGCTGGCCCGGTTCGAGGCGAAGGACCCGAAGGGGAAGGTGGCGAACTCCGCGATGGCCTGGGGTCCCCAGCCGCACAAGGGACACGTCTTCTTCAGCGACTTCTACTCCGGGCTCTGGTCCGTGAAGCTGCCCGAGCGCCCGCGCGCCCCACTGCCATGACCGGCGTCCGCCGGCTCGCTGCGCTCGTCCTCTCGGCGGCGGCCGGGGCCGGGTGCGCGGGGAGCTCGACCGCGAGCCGCGGCGCGCCGGTCTCCGCCGCCCCGGCCGTCTCCTACCGGCTGCTGGCGACCGCCGAGTCCGACGACCAGGTGGCCCTGATCGGCTTCACCCCCTGCGGTTCCGGGGCGGAGCCCTGCGGCGCCCGGGTGGAGCGGACCTACGCCGTCGGCCTTTGGGCCACCGAGACCGAGGGGCCGCACGGCGTGGTGGCCGCGCCGGACGGGCGCTCCTTCTACGTCACCCTCGCCCACGGACGCCCTTTCGGCTATCTGCAGCGGGTGGATCTCGAGACCGGGGCGGTGCTCTCTACCGTGGAGCTCGGGATGTTCCCCGCCACGGTGGATGTCGGCCCCGGACCCCTCCTCTACGCCATCAACTTCAACTTCGAGGACCCCCGGATGGCGCCGTCCTCCCTGTCGGTCGTGGACGGCGGGGGCCCGGGCCTGCTCGAGATCGCCCGCACCATGACCTGCCGGATGCCGCATGGCTCCCGGCTCAGCCGAGACGGCACCCGCCACTACTCGGGCTGCATGATGGACGACCTCCTGGTCGAGGTCGACGCCCGCACCTTCGCCGTGACCCGGATGTTCGGCCTCGCCCCGGGCCGGGAAGCGGCCGTGGACCCGGCGCGGGCTCGGGAGGGGCTCGTCGCGGACGAGGGCCATGCGGGGCACGTGGACCAGGGCGGGACGAGGCACGCGCCCGTGTGCTCGCCCACCTGGGCGGAGCCGTCGGCCGACGGGCGCTCGGTCTTCGTCGCCTGCAACCGATCCCGGGAGATCGTGGAGGTGGACGCCGAACGCTGGACCCTGCGGCGCCGGTGGCCGACCCCGCCGGCGCCCTACAACCTCGCGGTCACCCCGGACGGGAAGCTGCTGCTGGTGACGCTGAAGCAGGGGGCCGGCTTCCAGGTGCTGGACCTGGCGCGCGGGACGAGCCTCGCACAGCTCAGGAGTTCCACGACCGTCACCCACGGCGTGGTCGTGAGCCCGGACAGCCGCTACGCGTTCGTGAGCAACGAGGGCGTCGGCGCGGCACCGGGCAAGGTCGATGTCTACGACCTCCG
>JBFIUJ010000038.1:0-12875 GCA_041607595.1 Gemmatimonadales bacterium
GCCGGCGGCGTCGATGCTCAGGTCCAGCGGCAGCACCGCCTCGACGGTGAGGGCCTCCTGCCCGGTCTTCCAGAGGAACATGTTGAGCTCGAGCCGCCGATCCGCGTAGTCCAGCACGCCTTGGATGAACGGAGACTGGAACTCGCCGAAGGTGGCGTCCGCCAGCTGGGCCGTCCCCCGAATCGTGGGAGCGGTCCAAGTCCCGCCGAGCTCGAGGTTGGCCCCGATGGACCCGGCGAGCCCGGCGGTGTCCTCCCGCTGCAGGAGGTCGTAGACGTCTCGGATGTCCACCCCCAGCGCTTCCACCGTCAGACTTCCCTCTCCCGCCCCGGACCGACCCGGGACCGCACCCTCCATGCGCACCAGCCCGGATCCGTCCTCGGCGGCGATCTCGAGCGGGGAGAGGTACACCCCGTTATCCCGTGTCGCAATCTGGGCCGGGGCCGAGAGCAGCCAGCGGCGGCTGGGGAGATCCGCCACCAGGCTGTCGAGCCAGGTGTCGCGGCCGTGATCGACGCGCCAGCTCGCCCCTCCCCCCACCAGACGAGCGGTCTCCCCGAGCCGTCCACCCGCCTCCCACTGCAACGAGTCGGCCCACCCGCCCAGCGATCCGCGGAGCTCGTGATAGGTGCGTTCGCCATGGAGGAGCGAGTCCGCCATCACCGTGACCGTGAGCTGGGGCCGCCGCCCCCCGGCCCCCGTCCAGGCGAGGCTGCCCGACCCGTTGGGAACGCGGAACCGCTGCCAGGCCACGCGGCGTCCCTGCACCTCGCCCCGAACCACGAGCGAGTCGAGGGCGCCGGCCACCTCCAACTCCGCCGACACCGAACCGGTCAGCGGCACCGCCCCCTCGACCGTGTCCCGGGAAATGCCCGTCAGCGCCAGCACCAGGGAATCCAGAAGCGACAGGCTGTCGGATCGCACGTCCACCCGCATCCGTCCCCGATCGGGCCCGCGCCACCCGAGGGTGCCGGAGCCGTCTGCGCGGCCGGGGCCGGTGTCCAGGCTCAGCGTGTCCAGCACGAGGAGGCCGTCCCGCCCCACCACCCGGGCGAAGCCCGTGTCCACCGCGACGTTCTCCACCGTGCCGGCGCCGAGCGTCACCGCCAGGACCCCGGTCGGGGCGGCGAGCGTGTCGAGCACACCGTGCGCGAGCACCTCGCCCCTGAGCGACGTCTTCGGCCCGCGGCCCGTGAGCGCCCGGAGGTCGAGCCCGGCGAAGCGGATCCGGAGCGAGTCGCCACCGACCTGCGCGGGGAGGAGCACGGCGCGCCCCCGCGCCAGGACCGAGCCGATCCGCCCTTCCACCCGGGCGTCCACGTCCAGGTCTCCCAGCGTCCCGTTCAGCCGCACCGGCCCACGCAGATCCCCCTGCGCCGGCAGCGCGGGATACCCGCGGCGGATCCCCTCGAAGTCGAGCGGCGCCAGCTCCACGTCGGCCGAGATCCCCAGCGTGGTGTCGCGGCCGTCGAGGCGGACTCGCCCGCGCACGGTGCTCGCCGGGCGGGCGCCGTCCTGATGCACCGCCACGCCGCGGAAGGAGGCGTTGCGCCAGGGACCGTCCAGGAATCCCGAGGCGGCGACCCGACCCTCGAGCGCGACCGCCGGGGCGAGGAGCCGGACGGTGGGAAGCGCGAGGTCGGCGCGCCGCACGGCGAGCGTGTCGAAGACCGCCCCTTCCGGCCCGCCCAAGCGGAGGCGCCCCTCGGCCTCGATCCGGCTGAACGGGCGCTCGGGCACCCGGGCGTCGGTGAAGGTGAGGTCGAACGCCGTGGTGAGGTCGTCGCGGAACCCTTCCGCGGCGAGGGTCCCGCTCAGCCGGCCCTGGAGCGGGAGCGTATCCAAGTAGGGACGCACGGCGTCCAGGGTGAGGCCCGCGAGGGCCAGGCGAAGGTCCCGCACGCCGAGCCCGCGACGGGCATCCTGGAGGAACGTGACCTCTCCATCGATCCGGCCGGCCGCGCCCTGGAGCTGCAGCCGTCGCAGGATGAAGTCCGTGCGGGTCGGGGAGCGGGTCCGCGCTTCGAGATCCGTCCGGCCCCGGAGGTCCGGCAGATCGGGCGAGATGAAGCGCACGTCCGCGAGGGCTAGGCGGGGCGCCGCCAGCGTGAGGTCGTAGGCCAGCGGGCCGTCGGTCCATCGGATCACGCCCGCGCCCGCGAACGCCGTGTTGGGCAGCGCGCCCTCGCGCAGGTCGAACGCCAAGGTGTCCCCGCCGGCGACCATGGTGCCGGCCAAGTGGCCGACGGTCACGGCGGGATCGCTCACCCGCACGGCCAACGAATCGATCCGCAGGCTGAGCGGACGGCGGTCCGGGGTGCTGACGGTCACCCGGGGCAGCCGCGCGGTCAGCCGCTCGAGCCGGATGACCCGTCGCGTATCCTCTGGTCCCTCCACGATCTCCCGGCCCGGCCTCGCCCGCTCTGCCGCCAGGGCCCGCTCCCGTCCTCCCGGCCCCCGCAGCGAGTCGGGCGGATCCCAGGGCAGCTGGATGGTGACGTCGGCGTTGCGGATCTCCACGTTGCGGAACTCCACCAGCGGAGCCCGCCCGGTGGAGGCCCCCTCGCCGAGCCGGAGCACCTCCTGGTAGTTCAGCCGCCCATCGCGTCGCTTGATCAGCTGGAGGCGAGGTTCGTCGAGCGAGAGCGACCCGAAGACCAGGCGGCCCGCGAGCAGGGCGGGCAGCTGGTAGGTCACGTGGGCGTAGGGGAGCTCCGCCACCAGCACGCCAGAGGTGTCGCGGAGGACCAGGTCCTCGAAGGTGAGGCTGCCGAAGAAGCTGCCGGCGATGGTCCGGACGTCGATGTTGCCTCGGACCAGACGATCGAGCTGCTCGGAGACGGTCCGGGCCAGCAGCGCCCGGCCGGTCCCGGTGACGGTCATGGACGTGACCGTGCCCAGCACCATGGCGCCGGTCCCCACCACCGTCACGAAGATCCCGCGCACGATCCGCCTCGACATCAGAACGCCTGCCCCACCGAGAAGTGCACGGTGAAGTCCCGCGGCCGGGGCTCGGTGAAGCCATCCCGCACTCGGAACAGCTCGCCCTGCCTCGCGAGGTAGAGCGTCCCCGGCTGCCGGTCGTACGGGTTGTAGGCGACGTCGAGGCGGGCGGGTCCCAGAGGCGTCGCGATCCGGATACCCGCACCCGGCGTGACCCGGAAGAGGGCCGGCGCGGAGCCGGCCTCGCCCCGCTCCCAGACACTGCCGCCGTCCAGGAACACCGCCCAGCGCATCCGGGAGGGGAAGATCGGCGAGGGAAGCCGCAGCTCCACGTTCCCGACCACGACCGTGTTCCCCCCGGTGGCGGAGAAGCGGACGTCGCCGATGGGATCCCGGTCGCCCAGCGAGTCGAGCGGGAAGCCGTCGTCCCGCACCACGTAGACGAGCGGCCCGAGCTCGTTGCGGTCGTACCCCCGCACGTCGTTCGGGCCGCCGCCGTAGAAGCGCTGCTCCGGCGGGATGAAGTTGAGCGCGTCCGACTCGAAGGCGAAGCGCGGCGCCACGATCAGGCCGCCGCGCACGCGCCACGCCAGGACCACCGACCGGCCCAACGGGCGGTACCACGCCATGTCGCCCACCACCCGGGTGAACTGCTGCGAGGCCGACGAGCCGATGAACCGCGAGCTGTGGGTCAGCTCCGCGGTGGCGACATACCCGCGCGTGGGATCGAGCGGATTGTTGGCCCGGGGGAGCGTCACGGTCGCGGCGAGCGTCGCGAGCCGCTGCCGCTCCCGGAGGAATCCGACGTCGCGGGTGGTGCAGGCCTCGAGGAAGGCGCAGAACGTCGCCGGGTCGGCCTCGGTGCGCCCGAACGAGAGCCGGTAGGCGAACACCAGCGGGATGCGCTGTGCGGTCTCCCGCGCGAGGGTCAGGCTCCCGCCCACCTCCTCGCGCCGGTACACCCGGAACTCGGAGCGGCGCTCCGCGAAGAGCGCGAGGGTGCCGGTGTTGTGGGGCGAGAGGAAGGCCGGCCGCCGGAGGGAAGCGGTCAGGTTGTAGTTGGCCTGGAAGGAGCCGACGGTGTCGTCCTCGAGGGCCCGGCAGAGGAAGCGCTGCTCCAGGTCGAAGTCGAACGGGCTCCCGACCCCGATCTTCGAGACCCGCGCCGAGAGATCCAGGATCTTCCCGCCGCCGGTCCAGTTCCGCGCGGTCCAGCCCAGCCCGGCGCGGAAGCAGTCGTTGGTGCCGAACCCGACGCTGCTCCGGATCCGCCGAAATCGCCCCTCGTTCACCTGCACCAGGAGCGGGACCGAGCCGGTGCCCGGCTCGAACGACGCGGAGTCCACCCGCACCGAGGCGTACCGGAACAGGCTCGTGCGGTAGAGGTTCCGCTGGCTGCGGAAGATGTCCTCCTCGGAGAACGGCTGCCCCGTGCGGGTGGCGAGGACCGACCGGACCAGCGAGGAGTCCACCTTGCGCGTGCCGATCACCCGCACGGCGCCGATGGTGGCGGCGGGCCCCGGGTCGACCTCGAGCTCGATCCGGGCCGTGCGCGCCACCCGGTCCACGGTGAAGCTTTGGTAGGCGGCGGCGCCGGGGTGTCCGCGGTCCCGGAGCCGCCGCACCACCGTGTCGGCCGCCACCTGGAGGAGGAAGCGGTTGAAAGGGTCCCCCACCTCGATGGGCAGATCCTGGAGCAGCCGATCCCGATCGGGACGGCCGTCGAGGCCGGAGACCGCGAGCGACGTAACCCGGATCGGCGCCCCCTCCCGGATGCGGAACGTCGCATAGACGTCCGTCGGGGTCCGGCGGATCACCGTGTCCACGGCCACGTCGGGATAGCCGCTCTTCCGGTAGAGCAGGGTCAGCCGGAGGACGTCGCGCTCGAACTCGATCTCGTTGAAGAGCCGCTTCTCGCCGAGCCCGATCCAGCGCACCAATCCGTTGGTCGCGAACCAGCTCGAATTGGTGGTGCCGATCACCGAGCGGAGGACCTCTTCGTCGATGGCGGCGTTCCCCTCGAACGCAAGCCGGCGCACCACTCGGGGCGCGTCTTGCGCCGCGGCGGGCCGCGGCAGCGCCCCCGGCGCGAGCAGCACGAGGCCGAGGGCGATCCATGGACCGGAGCGCGCGATTGACGACATGCTGTAAGATGGCTAGCTTCACGGCCTTACGCCACGTTGTTCAGCGCGCCGCCCGATCCCCCGCCACCCGCGACCCGCCCGGCCTATGCCCCGACTCCTGCTGGCCACGCTCCTCGGTCTCCTCGCCTGCGGCGACGGCGGCGCGAGCCGCACCACGCTGGACTACTACTTCACCTACGATCCGCGGTCGCTCGACCCTGCCCTCTCCACCGACGTGCCGACCGGGGAGATGGCCGCCCTCCTCTTCGACAACCTCACCCAGTTCGATCCCGAAGGCTCGCTCAAGCCGAGCCTGGCGCGCCGCTGGGAGGTGAGTCCGGACGGACTGCGCTACACCTTCCACCTGCGGACCGACGCGACCTTCCACGACGGGCGGCCGGTGTCCGCGGACGACGTGCGGAAGAGCCTCGAGCGCACCCTGGCCCTCGAGCGATCCGGCGCTCGCGGGTGGCCGCTCCATCCGATCCGCGGCGCCCGGGCCTTCGCGGCCGGCACGAGACGCGGGGTCGAGGGCATCGCCGTGCCGAACGACTCCACCGTCGTCTTCACGCTGGAGGAGCCGCTCAACATCTTCCCCAAGCTCCTCGCCATGCCGGCCACCGCCGTGGTCCCGACCCCCGTCCCGCAGGGCTTCGACCAGGCGCCGGTCGGCTCGGGCCCCTGGCGCTTCGTGTCCTGGGCGCACGACGATGCGCTGGTGCTGGCCCGGCATCCGACGTATTGGGGCGGCCCGCCGCTGGCCGATACGCTCCGCATCCGCATCATCCCCGAGCCCCTGACCCAGGCCGCCGAATACGAGGCCGGGCACCTGAGCATCGTCGAGATCCCCTTCGGCGAGACTTCGCGCTGGCAGCGCACCCGGCCCGCCGAGCTCCAGCGTCGCCCGGCGCTCCGCGTCCTGTACATCGCGATGAACGTCACCCGAGGCCCGCTGGCGGACCCGCGCGTGCGCCGGGCGCTGAACCACGCGGTCGACGTTCCCACGATGCTCAGGACCATCATGGGCGGCCGGGGCCTGCCCTCCGCCGGCGCGCTCCCTCCCGGGGTGTCCGGGCATGACTCGTCCCGGGCGCCGTTCGGCTACGACACGACGGCGGCGCGGCGCCTGCTGACGGAAGCGGGATACCCGCAGGGCTTCTCGCTCAAGCTGTGGCGGACGCAGCGCGCCGAGCTCGCCCGGATCGCCCAGTCGGTGCAGCAGAACCTCGCCGCCGTCGGGGTTCGCGCGGAGATCGTGGAGCGGGACGCCTCGAGCGCCAGGGCCGCCTCCACCAAGGGGGAGGCGGACCTCTTCCTCACCGATTGGTACGGCGACTATCCCGATCCGGAGAACTTCGCCTACCCGCTGTTCCACTCCCGCAACCGGGGCGCTGGCGGCAACCGCGCCTTCTTCGCCGACGCGGCCATCGATTCGCTGATCCTCGCCGCGCGGGCCACCCCCGATTTGGCCGAGGCGGCCCGGCTGTGGCAGGAGATCGACCGGCGGGTGTTCGAGGCGGCGCCCTGGATCTTCCTCTGGTTCCCGGTCGACCTGTGGGCGGTGCGGCCCGACGTCGAGGGCTACCGCATCCCCGCCATCTTCAACGGCCAGCGCTGGCGGGACGTGCGCCGCGCGCGGTGATCCGGCTCCTCGCCGTCCGCCTCGCCCTGGTCGTACCCACCCTGCTCGGGGTCCTGCTGGTCGCGTTTCTCCTCCTCCACGTGGCGCCGGGCGACCCGGTGCTGGCGATGGTCGGCGAGCGTGCCGACCCCGAGACCCTGGCCCGGCTCCGCGCCGAGCTCCGGCTCGACGACCCACTGCCCCGCCGGTTCCTGCACTACGTCGGCGGCGCCCTCACCGGAGACCTCGGCACCTCCTACATCACGCGGCGGCCCATCAACCAGGACTTGATGGAGCGCTTCCCGGCCACCCTCCGGCTTGCCCTGGCCGCGATGGCCTTCGCGGCGGTCACCGGCATCCTGGTGGGGGTGTACGGCGCGTGGCGCCCGGGGTCGTGGGGCGATCGTCTGGCCACGGTCGGGGCCTATCTGGGGATTTCCTTCCCGGTCTATTGGGTCGGGCTCCTGCTGATCCTGCTCTTCGCGGTAGGCCTCCGGTGGTTCCCCCCCTCGGGCTCGGGGGGCTTCGCCTACCTCGTGCTCCCCGCGGTCACCCTGGGGATGCGCTCGGTCGCGGTCCTGGCCCGGATGACGCGCGCGGCGATGCAGGAGGCGCTCCAGAGCGACTATATACGGACCGCCCGGGCCAAGGGCCTGCGCGAAGGCGCGGTCGTGCTCTCCCACGGCCTGCGCAACGCCCTGCTCCCGGTGCTGACGGTGCTCGGCCTCGATTTCGGGAGCTACCTCACCGGCTCGATCCTCACCGAGACCATCTTCTCCTGGCCGGGGGTGGGGCGATACGTCCTGACCGCCATCGACAAGCGGGACCTCCCCGCCGTCCAGGGCGCGATCCTCTTCCTGAGCGTGATCTTCGTGCTCGTGAACCTCCTCACCGACCTGCTCTATGCCAAGGCCGATCCCCGTGTGTCCTATGACTGAGCGGCGTCGAACGTGCCGCAGACTGGCGCTGCTGATCGCGCTGCTCGCCCTCCCGGCCGTGCCGGCGCTGGCCCAGAAAGGGCTGGCGGGGCGTCTCGACGCGAAGCTGGACGCCCCGCCCTTCCATCGCCACCTCTGGGGCGCCGCGGTGGTGGACGAGCGCGGCCGCCTCCTCTACGGGCGGAACGCGGAGCGGCTGTTCATTCCGGCCAGCAACACGAAGCTCGTCGTCGCGGCCGTGGCGGCGGTGCTCCTGCCTCCGGACTGGACCGTGAAGACCAGCGTCTGGGCCACCGGCCCGCTGGTGGACGGCGTCGTGCTGGGCGACCTCGTGCTCTACGGCCGGGGAGACCCCACGTTCAGCCGCCGCTGCTACGCGACCGACACGACCCTGGCCGGGACGTGCGACGCGGACCCCCTCCTCCGCCTGCGGCAGCTCGCAGATTCCCTGCGCGCGCGCGGAGTGCGGTCGGTGTCCGGCGACCTGGTGGGAGACGGGAGCTACTTCGAGACCACCCTGGTGCACCCGGGGTGGGAGTCGTACGACCTCAACTGGTGGTATGCCGCCCCGGTGTCCGGCCTGGGCGTGAACGACAACAGCCTCGACGTGACCTACGCGCCGGGCGAGGCCGTGGGCGCCCCGGCGCGGGTGAGCTTCGTACCCGACTTCGGCGACGTCGTCCTCGAGAACCGCACGACCACCGCCCCCGCCGGGTCCCGCGACCGGTTCGACATGGGCCGTGAGCCCGGGACGCTGCGGGTCTGGGCCGAAGGGGCCGTCCCGCTCGGAGCGTCCCCGCGCACCCAGTACTTCGCGCTGCCCGACCCGAACCGGTTCACCGCCCAGGCCTTTCGTCACGCCTTGGCCGAGGCCGGCATCGCGGTAGCGGGAGGCACCAGCTCGACCACGGATTCGCTGCGCTACGTCCACCTGCGGCTCACGCCGCCGTTGGCCGAGGTGGCGTCGCGCCCGCTCAAGGACTGGATCTTTCCCATCCTGAACACGAGCCAGAACTGGTTCGCCGAGATGCTGCTGAAGCAACTCGGCCGGCGGCTCGGCGGAGCCGGGTCCTGGCGGGAGGGTCTGGCGGTGGAGCGGCGCTTCCTGATCGACTCGGTGGGGATCGACAGCACCCAGATCAGCCTGAGCGACGGGTCGGGCCTCTCCAGCACCAACGTGGTCTCCCCCCTCGCCTTCACCAGGCTGCTCCAGTACGTGCGGCGGCACCCGCGTTACCCGACCTTCGCGGCCGGCCTCCCGCTCGCCGGGCAGCCGGGCTCCCTCCGCAACCGGTTCGTCGGCACGCCGCTCGCCCAACGGGTGCGCGCCAAGACCGGGAGCATCTCGCGGGTGAACACGCTGGCGGGCTACGTCGAGCGGGCCGACGGGCGGGTCTACGCCTTCGCGATCCAGGCGAACAACCACGACCGCGGAGGGCGGGCGATGATCCAGCAGATCGACAGCGTGGTGGTGGAGCTGGCCCGCTAGGAGGCGGGGTCAGTCGTCCTTCTGGCCGAAGATGGCCATGTTGGACGAGTGCCCCGGCGTGACCTTGGCCTTGGGATTGATGAGGTGCACGGCGTTGTTCACCGCGATGCACGCCTCGGCGACGCCGGTGGCGATCAGCTTGATCTTCCCCGGATAAGTGCTGACGTCCCCCGCCGCGTAGATGCCGGGGACGTTCGTCTCCATCCGCTGGTTCACCTTGATGTCGGCCTTCTCGGCCTCCAGCCCCCAGGCCTTGATGGGACCCAGGTCCGAGTGGAACCCCAGCAGGGGGATCACGGCGTCCACCGCCACCGTCTCCTCCTCCTGCGTCTTGTTGTTCACCAGCCGCACCCGCTCGACCCGCCCGTTCCCCTCGATCGCGACGACCTCCCAGAAGGTCCGCAGCTCGCACGCCCCCTGGCGGCACAGCTCTTCCACCTGGTGGATCGTGGCCGCGTGCGCGCGGAACCCGTCGCGGCGGTGGATGAGCATGACCGATTCGACGATGCCCTGCAGGTTCACCGCCCAGTCGAAGGCGGAATCCCCCCCGCCGACCAGGAGCACGCGCTGGCCGGCGAAGCGCTTCGGCTCGAGCACCTTGTGGTAGAGCCCCTTGCCCTCCCAGGCCTCCACGTCCTTCAGCGGGAGCTTGCGGGGCTCGAAGGCGCCGATGCCGGCGGCGATCACGACCGTTCGGGTGGGATAGCTGCCCCCGGAGGTCTCCAGCACGAAGTGGCCCCTCCCGCCCTCGGGGTCCTCGACCCGGGTGAGCCCGGTCACGATCTCGTCCAGCCGGATCTCCGCCCCGAACTGCAGAGCCTGCTCCGACATCCCCTTGACCAGGTCCTTCGCCAGGATCTTGGGAAACCCCGCCACGTCGAAGATGTACTTCTCCGGGTACAGCGCCATGAGCTGGCCGCCCAGCGCCGGCAGCGCGTCGATGACGCGGCAGGAAGCACCGCGCATGCCCGCGTAGAACGCGGCGAAGAGCCCCGTGGGGCCGGCCCCGATGATGGTGATGTCCTTCAGCGCTCCTGCGGCCACGCGGGCTCCCGTCGGGAAATGGGAACGGACGAGCGCCCGGCCGAGAAGCCGAGCGCGTCCTTCCAGCCGGGAGGGAATATATAAGGAAGGCCCGCTCCGGCGGCCTTCCCCTCGCCGCCGAGCGGCCCCACATTACCGGCCCATGCGATTCCGCCCACTCGTCCCGCTCGCCGCCGTGGTGGCGCTCGCCTCCTGCCAGGCGGCCGTCAACGTCCTCGCCGAGCTGTTCGAGGAGCGGCCGCCGTCCCCGCTCGACCGGCTCTCGCCCACCAGCGATCTGCGCGTCGACTCCCTCGGCCGGATCGCCGGCACGCTGGTCGGCCACGGCACGCCGCGGTCCGTGCACCTCCTCACCAGCGACACCACCCTGATCGCCAACCTGGTCCGGACCTACCGGCCCGGGCTCCTCCGCGGGGACGACCTGTGGAGCGCGCTCGCCCGTGCGCGGGTCGTCTCGGTGAGCCCCCGCCGATCCGGCGAAGACCCCGCGAGCGGGCCCTCCGTCGAGATCGCCCGAGCGGGATCGCCCCTGGGACACACCGAAGTGATCCCGACCACGATCCTCCTCCGGGGCAGCGGGTGCGGATGGCGCGGGGCCCAGGCGGAGATCGTCGTCGAGGAGCAACGCCCGGGACGGGGGTGGGCCCGCCTCGAGGGGCCGGTGGCCGGCTCGCTTCGGATCGGGAGCGAAGTGCGGGGCTTCGACCGCGGCTTCGTCCACCGCGACCCGCCGCCGGCCCCCTCGCCCGCGCTCACCGACGAGCTGCTGGCCCGCCCCGCGCGCGCGATCGACTCCGCCGTCTCGCGGTCGCTGCCGGAGCGAGACCTGCCCCTGGCGGACGCCGGCCGGGGCCGGCTCGACGTCAACACGCTCGAAGACATCGACGCGGCGGATGTCCTCCCCGTGTGGATCGCGGCGGATCGGCATCGCTACGCCGTCGCCCTCCGCGCACGCCGCCTCACGCCTCGAGGGGACACCCTTCTCGTCGCGGGGCTCATGGTGTGGGACAGCGCCGGCGCCTGGACCCAGCACGTCTTCCATCCCACCGTGCTCCAGCTGCGCCGCGGCCGGCTGGTGGGATGGCGCGGGGCCGCGCCCGTGTTCTGGCGGCGACTCGAGGCGGTGACCGGGTTCGGCACCGGCCGCGATTACCTCTGGATGGAGCAGGTCTCCCCGGCGGACGGCACGGTGCTCTGGGCGCTGCTCGCTCCGCGGAGCAACACGGCGGTGGCGGCCGCCGAGGTGGGTGGGCCGTGCAGCTGAGGCCCGTCCGCCGTACGCGCCCATGAAGATCTACACCAAGACCGGAGACGGAGGGGACACCGGCCTCTTCGGGGGCGGGCGAGTCCCGAAGGACCATCCCCGGGTCAACGCCTACGGCGAGGTGGACGAGCTCAACTCCGCCATCGGACTCGCCCGCGCGACCCCGCCCGCCCTCCACGACGAGCTGCTCACCGCCATCCAGCGGGATCTCTTCGCGCTCGGCGGGCATCTCGCCACCCCGGATCCCGCGCGGGTCGCCGACGCGCTCGAGAAGGCGGATCTCTCCCAGGCCCGGGTGTCGGCCCTCGAGGCGGCCATCGACCGGGCGACCGAAGCGCTGCCGCCCCTCCGGGCCTTCGTGCTTCCGGGCGGCACGCCCAAGGCCGCAGCGCTCCACCTCGCCAGGACCGTGTGCCGCCGCGCCGAGCGCAGCGTCGTCCGGCTCGCCCGCGAGGAGGAGGTGCCCGAGCTCTTCGTGGTCTACCTGAATCGTCTCTCCGACCTGCTCTTCACCCTCGCCCGCCACGCAAACCATCAGACCGGAGGCGGTGACGTCACCTGGTAGCCGGCCCGACCCGCTGCGGGTGACCCACGCGCTGGGCAGCTACCCCGTGTACGTCGAGCTGGGCCGCCTCGCTCGCCTTCCCGAGCTCGCCGCGGAGCACCTGGCCGGTCGCCGGGTGGCCCTCTTCTCCGACGAGACCGTCCTCACCCTCTATCGGGACTGGCAGGCGGGGGATGCCTCCCACCCCTGGCGGACGGCCGCCGCGCCGCCGCCACACGCCTGGGATCTGGTGGCCGCGGTCTCCCCCGGCGAGGCCTCGAAGACGCGGGAGCGCTGGTCCGACCTGACCGACGCGCTCCTGCAGGCCGGGTTCGGTCGCGATTCCGCCGTCCTCGCCCTGGGTGGAGGAGTCGTGGGCGACCTCGCCGGCTTCGTCGCCGCGACCTACGCCCGAGGCATCCCATACATCCAGGTGCCCACCACCCTCCTGGCCATGCTCGACGCGTCCGTGGGCGGCAAGACCGGGGTGGATGCCCCGGAGGGCAAGAACCTGGTCGGCGCCTTCCATCATCCGGCGGCGGTCCTGATCGATCCCGCCACCCTGGCGACGCTTCCCGAGCGGGACTATCGCGCCGGTCTCGCCGAGGCGGTGAAGCACGGACTCGCGCTCGACGCCGACTACTTCCGCTGGCTGGAGCAGGAGACGCCGGCGCTCCGAGCCAGGACGCCGGCGACCCTGGTGACGCTCATCCGGTGGAGCGTCGGGCTCAAGGGCGGCGTGGTCGCCGAGGACGAGCGGGAGGCCGGCCGGCGGGCCGTCCTCAACGCCGGCCACACCATCGGGCACGCCCTGGAGCAGGCGACCGGGTACGCCCTGCTGCACGGGGAGGCCGTGGCGCTCGGGCTCGTGGCGGAGTGCCGGCTCGCCGAGCGCCTGGGCCGGGGGGA